>NZ_JBFUCJ010000049.1:0-44657 GCF_056405295.1 Variovorax sp. P1_H2
GGCCAGCACGGCCAGCGCGAGCGAATGCAGCGGCACGCGCAGCGCGGCGCGGATCGGCAGAGCCTCGGGCGCGTTCACGACGATGACGCCGGGGCGTCCCGGTAGTGGTAGGCGACCACGCGGCCGAACCACGGCAGCCAGCCGGGATCGATGTCGAGCCCGATGCGCCGCACCCGCAGATCGGTGGCCGCGAGCCGGAAATGCACGTCGGCATGGGTCGGCGTGAGGCTCAGCCAGCCGGGGCGCAGCACCAGGCTCGCAAGCCCGATGCGCGCGCCGCGACGCAGCCAGCGGCGCACCGCAGTCAGCCACAGGCGGGCCTGCTCGCTCGGGCTCGCCGCGGTCGCCAGCGCCTGCGCCAGCGGCATGGACGGCGCGCCGCGCGGCGCCGCCAGCAGCTCGCGCCACGACGCAGGCGCGTCCGCATCGATGCGACACGGCGGCGCCGGGCACGCGACCAATTGCCACATCGGGTCGTCGCCTGGGGCGTCGAGCCGTTCGAGCGCGGCGGAGAGGACCGCCCGGGTCCAGTCGGCCGGATCGGCCGAGGCCGCGCCGGCCCAGCGCGGCAGGCCGAGGCGCGCCAGCACCGGCAGCAGGAACAGCAGGCCGCCGCAAGCGGTGGGCGCCGCGTCGCAGCAGCCGCTCGCCGCGCCGACTTCGGCGGGCGTGATGGCGATGCCGTCCGGGGCTGCGCGCGACGCGTCCGATGCCGGTGCGGTAAACGATGCGAACACCGGCACGGTCGCGTCGAGCGGTCGCGCAAGCCGCCCGTCCGTCGCCCTCGCCAAGGGCCTTGCAGCAGGCCGAGCGGCCGGTGTGCCCGCTGGGAGCACCGGCGCAAGGCCGGCGCCGGCATCGGCTGCCATCGGTGTGTCCGGTGCAACCAGCGGGGGCGCCGAGACGAGCGGCCGGTGCCCCGCGTTCCATCCGCCCCCGGCCGCTTGCAGCAGGCATTCGAGCCATGGCGGCAGGCGGGACGCCGAGGGCCCGGCGCCGGCAGCGACGACGCCCGGCGCCTCCTCCCGCCTGTTCAGGCCCGACGCGCGCAGCAGCGCCTCGCCCAGGGCCGTCGGCACCATCGCTGYGAGCCTCCGCGCGCCGCCGCTGCGTGTCGCATGCAGCGCCCACGCCGGCAGCGCCACCGCCGCCTCGCCGGACAGGGCCACGGCGCGCGCGATGGCCCGGATGTTGTCCCCAGCGCTGGCGCCGACCCGGAATTCCGCCACTGCCAGGGGCCAGTACCACGCGGTACAGCCCCTGCCCTGCAGCAGCCGCCGCGTGAGCGCGACACGCGCATGCCATGCGCTGCGGAACGCCACGTGCTCGGCGGCCGCTGCATCGGCGCCGGCGCCGTCCGTCCACACCACGGCGCTGTCGGCGAAGCGGGCCTCGATCACGCGGGCGATGGTTTGCGACGAGGCCTGCCGGGGCAGCCGGCCCAGCGCCAGTCGCCGCACCAGCAGCAGCCGCGCGCCGGCATCGGGCAGGCTGGCGCAGCGCAGCGCGTCCTCGATCCGCACCACCGCGGCGCGCGCCGCCTCCTCGCTGCCGGCCACGAGCCGCAGGCGACGGGCGTGACGCTGTGTCAGCACAGCTCGTCCCCACGTCCGACGATTGCATGGGGCCGCTCAGCTGCGGCCGGCGAAGCCAGGCCCGTTGGTGGAACACCGCGGAACCGGCTTTGCCGGGCCGCCGGTGTTGCCCCCTCGAGGGGGGAGGCGGCTACACGAAGTGAGCAAGCAACGGGGGTGGGCATGCTATCGTCCGAACAAGGTGCGCTTGGCGCTGGCCGTCTTCATGCTCAGCATCGCGCCGTCGTCGAAATGAATCCGCACGTCGGTGCCGAGCTCGACCTGCATCGCCAACGTCTGCACCACCCGCGCCGAGATCTCGGCATTGCCGATGTCTTCCACCAGCGCCCGCGCCACCACCTGCTCGCCGCGGTAGGCCACGGCCTGCATGCCGACGCGCAGCTTCGAGGCGTCGATCGCCAGCAACGGGATGCGCGTGCCGACGACCACCGCCGGCATCGGCCGCGCCAGGCGGCCCGTGATGATGCGGTCGACCGGCGCATGGCTCGCGAGCAGCAGGCACATGCGCACCACGTCGTTGACCAGCGCCACCGCATCGGGCTTGTTCGGCTCGATCTGGCCGAACAGCCAGTCGACGTAGCCTTGCATCTGCTTGCGGTCCTCGAAGGCGATCTCCGACCAGCGCGGCAGGCTCGCGAGGTTGCGCAGGTTGGGCGCGGCGTCGAACTCCGACAGCGTCTCGGCCCACTGCAGCCGCAGCGCCGGCAGCACGGCCGAGAACTCGGCGTGCAGGCAGACCGCGATGCTGCGGATGTTCTCGAGTTCGGCCGCGGCGCTGCGCGCGACGTCCGCGCGGCCGTGGCCGCCGTCGGCCAGGTCGGCGAAGGACACCACCTGCTCGGCCTGCACGCGCTGGCCCTGCCAGGTGAGGCCGGCGAGGGCCGCGAGGTCGAGCGCCTGCATCGCCGCGATGCGCGGCGCCAGCGCCTGCACCTGCCGCGTCGCGACACCGGCGATGGCCTGGCTGATCTTCGTCACGCCCGCGGTGGCGGCGACGATCGGCGTCGCCAGCCCCGACAGCGCGCGGGTCTTGGCCACCTGCACCATGCGCAACAGCGGCTCCGAGCGGTCGAGCCGCTGCAGGATCGGCGGCGCGGCGACGAACCAGTTGGCCGGCGCTTCGCGCACCACGCGCATCATGTCGGCGATCTCGTCGGGCACATCGGGATGCGCGCGCAGGCAGGCCGGCACCGGCGCCTCGAGCAGGCCGGGGTCGACCGAATGGGTCGGCGTGGCCAGCAGGTTCTCGACCTCGCGCGGACGCACGAAGGCCAGGAACTTGACCTCGTCGGCCAGCACCCGGATGCGGTTCGCGTTGACCGCATCGAGCCGCTCGCTTTCCTCGGCCAGCAGCGAGCGCGCGACGCTGACGTCGTGCCGGGCCTCGGCCAGCGCGTCGGCGACATCGACCAGCCGCGTGCCGACCTCGGCCAGCGCGCCGCGCACGCCGGTGGCCGCGGCATTGCAGACGCCGAGCGCATCGCGGTAGAGCTTGATGCGGCCCTCCATCTTGCGCATCAGCGCCACCACATGGTCGGACAGGTCGGTGCTGTCGGAGAACATCGCGCCCTCGTCCGGATCGCCGGTGGTCTGGCCGGCCGGCAGCCGCGTCGGCACCTTGAGCAGCGCCGCGAGCAACGGCCGCTTGACCAGGAAATCGGTGAAAGGCCGCTCGAGCGGCGGCGGCCCGCCCTCCGGCGGCTTCAGGTCGTCGAGGAAGGTGTCGCCGTCGAGCCCGCGCATCGACACGTCCTGGAACAGGCCCGGCGTGACGCCGCCATCCTCCGCGGTCAGCGTGTCGGCCAGCCGCACCAGCGACAGCACCGCCTCGTAGCGCGAGGAGGTGGCGTAGTCGCGCGCCTCCTTCGACTTGGGGTCTTCGAGCCGCTTGGCGATGGTGGTGGTGCGGATGAAGGCGCTGCCGGTCAGCGGGTCGGCGTTGGCGACGTCGGAAGGCGACGGCGGTGCCGGCGCCGCGGCCCTGCCGCCGCCGATGCCGATCACCTGGATGTCGCCGAGCGCGCGCGTGTCGAACAGCTCCGCCCTGCTGCCGATGCTGCCGGCCAGGCCGGTCGAGATCGGCAGCTTGACCGTTGCCGTGTCGCCCAGCGTGGTGCCGATCACGCCGGTGCCGAGCCGCGTGCCGACGCTGCCGCCGACCGAGATCACGCCGGTGTCGATGCGGGTGGCGAGCGGCGCGGCGAGCAGGCTGCCCGCACGCGTGCCGGCGGTGGTGGCCGCCGCCGCACCGGCGACCGCGCGCACCGCGGCGGCCGGCGCCGCGCTCGGCGGGGTCGCGACCACCTTCTTCTTCAGGTCGGCGATGAAGCTGGAGATCTGCTCCTGCGAAGCGGTCGCGGTCTCGGCCTGGGCGATCGTCGCCAGCACCGGGGAGACCGCGAGCCGGGTCGCCGCGGTGGTGCCCAGCATCAGCTGGCGCACGCGGTAGACGTCGGTCTGCACCTTCACGAAGCCGTAGTCGACCAGGTCGTCGGCGCGGTCGGTGCGCGACTTCAGATAGGCCGAGAAGCCGTCGATGCCCAGCAGGTAGAGCTGCATGCGCTCGTGGGCCGACAAGACCTGCAGCGCCGGGTGCGCGAACAGGTCGTCGAGCGCCGCCACCTTGCCATTGATCGAGGCGGCCGACGGCGCGCGCAACTGCGCGGCGGTCAGCAGGTGCCAGCCCGGATTGGTGGTCGGTCCGCCGCCGGGCGCATCGGTGACCGCAATCCAGGGACGCTCGGTGATCGGCGCGCCGGTGGCGGCGGTGCTCAATGCGCCCGCGGGGCCGAACACCGCGAAGCCGTCGAACTGCATGAAATCGAGCGCCGTGAAGGCCGCGCCGTTGGGCAGGTCGAGCGCCGACAGCGCGATCGACAGGCGGGCCCAGCCGCCCGGCTGCGGCAGCGGTCCGGCATAGACGCCGGCATGCGCATCGGCGACGTTCGACGGGATCTGGTTCCAGCCCCAGTAGGCGCGCCGCGCGATGTTGCCGTCGCGCACCCGCCACTGCAGCTGAATCTCGCGCGGCGGGTCGTTGGGGTCGAGGTAGACCCAGGCGTACAGGCTCTCGGTCGGCTGCACGGCGAAGGCCGGCGGCCGCGGCGCCGGCGCCAGCGCGATGTCGTAGCTGTGGAAGTGCAGGCCCTTGGCCGGCGCATCCGCATGGCCGCCCGAGATGAAAGACGGCGCCGCGGGCGTCGCCGGCAGCACGCCCAGCATGGGCTCGAACGGGGTCCACAGGTCGTTGGCGGTCAGCATCTCCCAGCCGTCGTCGCCGAAGCGCTGGGCACCGTCGGGCAGCACGTTGCAGAACCACTTGCGTTCGCTGGCGCCGCTGCCGCTGCCGGTCATGCCGTAGGCGGCGCGGCCGTCGAACAAGGTGAAGACCATGCCGTCGAGGGTGGCGTTGGCGACGCCGACGCTGGCCGCCGGCACCTCGAGCCGCACCCAGCCGCCCAGCACCGGCAGCTCGCCGATGCGCCGGCGCGAGGCGGTGCCGTCGGTACCGAAGGCGATCAGGTTCTCGCCCCAGTAGGCGCGATGCTCCCAGTCGGCGCCGGCCACGTGCCACTGCAGCATCAGCGTGCGCGGCGGATGGTCGGGGTCGAGGTTGACCCAGCAGTAGAGAGGGTCGCCGCCAGGCGCCAGCGTTTGCGTGGCACGCTCGAAGTAGTGCTGGTGCAGGCCCGCGACCAGCCGGCTGCGGTGGCCGCCACCCGCCGGCGCCGGGCCCCAGGGCGACAGCGTTTCGGTTTCGACCGCATCGTCGTCATCGTTCCAGGCCACCACCTGCGGCGGCTGGCCGTCGAGCCCGTGCTTGAGCACCGACTGCCGCACGCGCAGGCCCTGGCGCAAGCCCAGCGTGCGCGAACGGACCCGCAGGAAACGATCGAGCGTGCGCTGGAATTCCGGGTCGGGGGTCTCGTTGGTGATCAACAGCCGCGGCTCCCACGAAGCCAGCGGCACCGGCACCAGCAGCCGCACGCTCTCCGTGGCCTGCATGTCGAGCGGTGCCAGCGCCGCATTGGCACGCGCCGCGATGTCGAGTTGCTCGACCGGCACCGGCACCGCGTCGATGTCGAAGCCGGCCGGGAAGAAGGCGCTGCGGCGCGTCACCGGTTCGTAGCAGTTGCGCGGCAGCAGTCCCATCGGCGGCAGGAAGCCCGGGAACGAAGTCGCCAATTGCTCGGGCGCGAGCGCGGCGTCGGCGGACAGCGCGGCGACCTCCTCGGCGAACTGCTCGATGCGCGCCTGCTGCAGCGAGGGCAGCCGGCTGCTGGCCACCAGCAGCGGCGCACCGGCGGTGCCGGTGGCCAGTTGCAGCCGGGCGTTGCGCGCCAGGCCGCCGCGGCGCACCACGCTCGCGCGATCGGCCCACAGCGGCTGCTCGGTGGCGAGGTCGAGTTGCACCAGCGCCACCGGCACGCCCCAGCCCTCCCACGGCAGGGCGCTGGCGGCGGCCAGTTCGGCCTCGGCCTCGAAGATGGTCCAAGCCAGCGCATTGCGCGCGCCCGGGCCGGGCGCCGGCAAGGCGCGCCATTCGCTCGGCCACACGTACCAAAGCAGTCGCACCGCGTCGCCGATGCGCCAGTCCTCGAACACGCTCGGGTCGCCGGTGCTGCCCTCGTCGCAGGCCGACCGCTCGCACGGGTCCTCGGGATCGAACTCGGAGGTGTCGGCCAGGGCCGGCTGCAGCAGCAGGATCCCGGTGCTCGGCAGGGCCGCCCGCGAAGCGGCGGACAGCGCGCCGAGCGCGGCGCCGATCTCGCGCGGGTTCAGCGAACCGTCGGCCGTGGGTGCGCCAACGCCGCTGCCGTCGTCGAAGAAGCCCGGCGGAGCGACCACCGGCAGGTCGGCCAGCGTGGTGGAGAGCGGCTGGCGCAGCACCGCGTCCTCGCCGGTCACCGCGAGCCCGCGGCCGCTGGCGATGTGCACCGCGACGTCGGCGAAGCGCGTGCCGCCCGTGGCGCCCCGCACCACGGCCTCGAAGCCGTCGACCGTGCCGGGCACCCAGTCCTGGCCGCGCTGCGCGATGTGGCCGGCCTGCCAGGCCTGGCGCTGCGCCAGCGCGCCGGCCGACAGCGCGCGGCCGGCGAAGAGGTTGAGCCGCCGCTGCCAGAAGGTGGAGGCATCGGTCGCGTTCTCGGGCGACAGCGCCAGCACTCTTTCACCGGCAAGCGGCGTGGCGATGGGTCGGATGGCCATGGCGGTTCCTTGTGGCGTGCTCGGTGATCGGGGCGGTCGCGTTCAGGCGGGCTTCTTGTGCGCCGCCTTCTTTGCCGCGGCCCGCGACGAAGCCTTGGGGCTGGTCGACCGCGAAGCCGGCTCGACGCCCGACGCCCGGGTGGTCTTCTTGGCTGAGGCCTTCTTCGCGGCCGCTGCCTTGGGCGCAGCGGATGGCACGGCGACCCGCACGGCGCGCGGCGCGGCGGGTGCGGGCGCCGGCGTCGGTCCGCCGATCACCGCCAGCGGCGTGCCGGCCAGGTCGTCGCGGTAGGCCAGGTTGCGCCGCCGCACGTACCAGAGGCGAGGCAGGTTGGCCAGCCGCGTCCACTCGGCATCCGAAGGCGCCGGCGCCGGAAGCGGCAGGGGCAGCCGCAGCCGCGTGAGGATCTCCAGCGGCTTGCGCAGCGCGACCTGGTTCGGTGCCGCGGGACGGAGCGTGCGCACCCGCGACTCGAGCCGCGCGATCACCGCGCGCCATTCGGCGCGCGGGACCGGCGCCAGCACCAGCACCGCGGTGCGGTCGAGCGCGGCCTCGCTGTCCTGCAGGTCGATCGGCGGCAGCGCGAGCGACTCTTCCACCAGCGCGGGCAGCTCGTCCTCCGGGATCACCGAGAAGTCGACATCCACCTCCGTGGGGAAGTAGCGCTGCGTGAAATCGCTGGTGGCGATGATGCCGGGCGGCAGCGGGCCGGCCGGCGGCAGCGCCTCGAACTGCGTCGCCGCCGGGAAGCTGCGGCCGCCGAGCTGGCGCGTCACGTCCTCCAGGTGGGTGGTGTGCTGCATCAGGTGCGCGAGCCGCAGCGCGCGCGGCGYGAAACCCAGGCCCGGCAGGTCGCCGCGGTCGGCGCCGAGTTCGCGCCGCACCATCGCCTCGTCGATCCAGACCAGCCTGTTGCCTTCGAGCGCCAGCATCGCGAGCGGCAGCAGGCCCGAAGCCACCGCCGCATTGCCGCCCTGCACGAAGATCGTCCGCGCCGCATGCGCGCGGCGGGCCTGCAGCGCATCGGCGGCGCCGTCGTCCTGCCACGGCACCAGCGTCACGGCGGTGGCCTCGATCACGTCGCCGTCCTCCACCGTGCGCGGGCCGGTCAGCGTGGTCGGATAGGCGCCGATCGGATTGGCCGTGTACTCCACCGGCCGCAGCGCCAGCACGAAGAGGCCGGTGCGGCTGCGCATCGGCGCCGCCGGAATGCGGCCGAGGCCGAAGCGCGCCGACAGCTGCTCGGCCAGCGGCAGGTCGCTCAAGTTGATGCGCAGGTCGGCCGGCAGCAGCACCAGCTCGCCGGTCGGCGTGATGCCCTGCCCGGCGCCGATGACGAGTTGCGAGGCGCTGTCGCCGATGTTGACCTGCAAGCCGGTCGCCACGCCCGAGCCGGCCGCGCGACCGAGGTCGGCTTCGCGCGTGAGGAAGTACTGCTGGTCCTTGATCAGGTCGCGCGCCGCCAGGAAACGGCCATCGAAATAGCGCGGCCGCTCGCGCCGCGCGTCCTCCACCAGCACGCCGCTGCTGCGCAGCCGGCGCACCTCGTCGAGGGCGATCTGTTCGCGCGAGGCGCCGCGCGCGACGTTCGAGAAGTTCGAGCTGCGCGAATCGAGGAAGGAGGTGGCCATGGCGGGCTCCGGAAGGCTGGGGAATCAAAGGCCCGCCGACTGCCACAGCAATGGCATCGAGGGCAGGAAGCGGCGCGAGAAGTTGTCGACCAGCGGCACGTCGGCCGTGCGCTGCGGCGGGTTGGCGGCGCCGACCGGCAGCAGCACGCGGGCGATGAAGACCGCGCTGGTATCCAGGTTCGGCGGATGCTCGGGCCCCGGCGGCAGCCCCTGCGCGGTGCCGCCGACGTGGCCGCTCGCGACATAGCCGCCGAGCACGGCATCCTGCGCCGCCGCACTTCGCTCGCTCGCGCTGCCGGTGCCGAGCAGCGGGCCGGCCGGCGGCAGCGGCAGGCCGGCCTGGGTGTCCGAGAGACCGGTGCGCGGCACCATCATCAGTTCGTAGGCATCGCGGATGCGTGAGGTCGACACCGCGTTGAGCGCGTCGAAAGGGCCGGCCGCGAAGCTCGGCGTCAGGCCCACTGCGCACTGGGCGAAGCGCAGGTAGACATCGGCCACCACGGCGCGCGCGGGCAGCGCCGGATTGGCTGCGAGGAAGCGCGCCGAAACGAAGCGCTGCAGGTTGCCGTAGGCGCTGGTGCGCAGCGTATCGCCGCCGTCGGCGGCCGCGACATCGGCGAACCAGTCGGCCAGCCCGCGGCAGGCCGGACGCGGCAGCTCGACCAGGCGGCCGAGCCGGTCGACCGCGACGCCGGGCCGCACCCGCACCTCCTCGGCCTGGGTCGCGCTCTGCGGCTGGTGCTCGACCGCGAGCCCGGCCAGCGTGCCGCCGCCGGCCAACAGCGACAAGGCGAGCGCGAGGCGGCCGCGGTGGTAGGTCTGCTCGTCGCTGAAGTCCTGCGCGTCGAGCAGCATGCCGGTGGCATAGGCCGGCCGCTCGGCGCGCGGCTGCGCGAACAGCGGGTCGGCCGCGGTGGCCAGGATGGTCATGGCTTTCTCCTCTTGCTTTTGCGTGCCGGGGTCGGCTTGGGCGCGGGCGGCACCGGACCGGCGTCGCGCACGACCAGTGGCGAGACCAGCGGACCGGCGATGACGGGGCCGGTGATGGGCGGGCGCACCGGGTCGACGACCGGCCCCACCACCGGCGGCCGCACGATCGGCGGATCGATCGGCGGCAGCACGCGGTCGCGTACCAGCACCACGATCTGGTGGGGCTGCGAGCGCACGCCGTTCCTGTCCTCGACCACCAGCTGGAAGCGATGGCTGCCCGCAGGCAGGCCGTCCACGTCGATGCCGGGGACATCGGTGGTGACGGGCCTGCCGATCGTGAAGGCGACCATGGTGCGTCCCCGTCGTCCTCAGGTGCCCGGGCCGACGTAGGTCCAGACGTACTTGACCACCTTGCCGCCGCCGACGTCGAAGGACTTCTCGCCGCTGAGCTTGAAGCTGGTGCCCGAGGCCACGGTCTGCGGCCCCTGGAGTACCGCGGTCGGGGCCGCCTGGTCGGCGATGATGACCACGATCTGGTCGGGCTTGGACTCGTTGCCCGAGTCGTCGACCACGATCAGCCGGAAGATCTGCCGGCCCACCGGCAACGGCTTGTCGGGGCTCACCGTGACTTCGATCACCGCCTCGGCGGTGCTGATGTCGGTACCGATCACGAATTCAGCCATGTGGTTTCTCCTGGGTTGAAAGGAATCTTGGATGCGTGGTCGTGTCCCTTGGGGCGGGCGCCCGGCACGCGGTACGGGCCGAACGTATCAGCGGTGGCGGGCGGTATGCCCTGGGCCGGCCGTTGAGGCACCGCCGAGCAGCGCAGCGGTGCGCGGATCAGGGCTCGCGACTGTTTGAGCCGAAGGCGAGTTTGAGCGAGACCCCGCGTACCGCGAGCAGCGCAGGGCAGCCCGAAGGGCCGGTGACGTCGGCCGGCCCAGGGCATACCGCCCGCCGCCGCCGTCCACGCAACGTAGAACGCCATTCGTCCCAAGAAGAGTTTCATGACACTCCCGGGTTCAGTCCTGCGGCGGCAAGAGCCGCCACCGGTATTCGGTGATGCGTCGCCCTTCAGGCGCACGCGACCCACTGCCATCCAGCACGAAGCTGGTGCCCGCCGGCACCGCGCGGTCGCGCCCCGCATCGGCCACCGGCGGCCCGACCTGCGCGCCGGTGTTGCCGGCGAGCCGCGGGTCGAGCACGCCGGGCCCGATGAGCCGATCCCCGAGGCCGATCGAGGACACACCGACCCGCACCGGCCGCGGTCGGCGCGGCGGCCCGAGGTAGGTGTCGACCCCGACCAGGCTGGCGATGCCCACCAGCAGCGGCCAGGTCGCGCCCACCACGCGCACCAAGACATGGGCCGGCGCTTCGAGCTGCGCGATGCGGCGGATCAGCGCGAAGTCCTGCGGCTCGAGCTCCTGGTGCACCAGCACCGTGGCGCGATGGGCCAGTCGGCCGAGGAAGTCGAGCGCGGCCGCGTCCTCGCTGTCGCTGGTCGCGACATCGGCGTACAGCGCCGCGAGCTCCGCGCCTTCGCTGCTGCCGACGAACAGCGTGTCGCCGACGATCGAGTTGCCGCTCTGGTGCAGGCCGGGCAGCAGCGGATCGTGCGCATCGCTCATGTCGACGCCGAGCAGCGTGGCCAGGATGCGGCGCAGCCTGAAGTCCTCGACCACCACGATCTCGCCGCCGCGCACCGCACCGCCGCTGGCGACGTCGAGCGCCAGCCGCAAGCCGTCGCGGGTGCCGTGGCGGCGCGCCAGATCGGGGGCGGCGCGCAGCCATTCGCGCCGCCGGTCGGCGGGCAGCGCAGGATCGAAGGCGACACCGATCCAGGCCCCCAGCCATTCGAGATTCGGCTCCGGCACCCCTTGCGGATCGCTCAGCAGATGGGCCACCGCCACGCGGTCCTCCAGCTGGGTGAGCACGCCCTCGAAGTTCGCGACCAGTCGCGCATTGAAGTCCGTCGGCGTGGCCTGCGGCAGGTAGATCGCGATGAAGTCCACCGGCACCGCGCCCTGTGTGTCGGTCTCGCGGCGCAGCCGCCAGGCGCTCGCGGCATCGTGCAGCAGCCAGGCCTGGCCCGCGCGCTCGACCGTCACCGAAACCGCCGCGCCGGGCCGGACGCCGGCCAGCATCAGCCGGGCGCGCACCGTGTCGTCAAGCGCGCCGCCGGCATCCAGCGCTGCCGCGTGCGCGATCTCGATGCGGCCGGCGCCGACTCCGGGCGCGAGCGCCGCATCGCCGAACAGGCTCTCGCGATAGACCCGCGGAAGGTAGCGGTCGACGTAGGAGAAGCGGCTGGCCCAGGCGCGCAGCGCAACGATCTCGGGGCTGGCGCGGCCATCGCCCGACAGCACCACGCGCAACCACAGGTAGCGTCCCTGCAGCGTGCGCACGCGCCGGCGGCTGGCCTGCACCAGCACGCCGAACAGGCCGCGCTGGCCGGGTACGCGATCGCCGGACAGCAAGCCCGGATGGCCGGCCAGTTCGCTCGGCGCCCGGTCCCACGCGGCGTTCGGCACCTGTGGGCCGCCTGCGCCCTCGTCGATGGCGGCGGCCTCGCGGCCGAAAGCATGCGGATGCCATTGCGTGCCGTCGTCGTCGGCCGGCGGCCGGGCGACATTGGTCGCGGCCAGCCAGACCACGAAGCCGCAGTGCGGCGGAATCACGGCTTCGGCATTGAGCCGGTGCCAGACGGTGGTGGTGTCGCCGCTGTCGATCAGCGAGGCACGGAAATCGTCACCCGCCGCGGCGAGGAAATTGCGCGCCTCGCCGCGCCGCGCCGAGGTCTGGTAGGACAGCGCATGGAGAGGCTCGGCCCGACGCGCCGCCACCGGGTAGCGGGGCGGCTGGCCGTCCTCGCGCACGCCGCCGCAGAACGAGGCCTCGCGCGCCTCGGCGTTGAGCGGAAAGACCTCGCCGAGCGGCACCACGCGGCGCTGCGCATCCGCGGCCGCGAGATCGAAGGCCGGTGCATCGCGCCGGCCGGGCACGCGCAGCGCGATCCGGTCGCCGTCGAGCGTGGCGAGCGAATAGGCATAGGCGGCACCGTCGAGCTGCAGCGGCGCCTCGAAGCGGGCCTCGGCCGCATTCCAGCGCCGCACCGCCGCACTGCCCTCGCCGTCCAGCCAGCACAGCAGCATCGGCCCCCCGGTCCGGTCGTCGGCGATCGCGAGCAGGCGCTCGCTGGCGCCCAACGCCAGCGTCGCGAACAGCTCGAGCGTCGGCGGGCAGCCGTTCTCGGGTTCCGGCCGGAACACCTGCGGGCCGTACATGTCGGTGGTCGGCGTCTGCGCCCGCAGCGGCTGGCCGTGCAGCCGCGCGATGCGGCCACTGGTGCGTTCGAGCACCCACGCGCCGTCCGCGGCGATCGGCGCCACCCGCCAGGCGACGAAATCCTCGAGCGATACCGGCAGGTCGGCCCAGCGGCCGCGCAGGTCGTGCAGCAGCAGACCGCCGGCCCGCACGATCAGCAGCACGCCGTCATGGACGACGCAAAGATCGCTCGGCGTCTCGTCAAGGTCGAGCAGCAGGACGTCGTCGGGCAGCGGCCCGTGCACCACCACGCCGCGCACGCCACCGTCCCAGCTGGCCACGCATTCGAGCGCATCGACCGCGCGCGGCACCTCCTCCAGCGCGGCCTGCGCGGCGGTGAAAGCCGCGGCGGGCGCGAGCGCCGGCAGCAACGTACGTTCGGAGGCCAGCCGCAGCGCCGCGCAAGCGCCCGCGACGCCGGCATGCCGCAGGTCGGGCCATGCAGCCCGGTCCGCGAGCTGCCAGAAGCGAAGGCCGTTGGCATCCATGTCAGTGCCCGCCCGGCCGCCCGAAGGGCGTTGAGCGCCCCCTGCGGGGGCAGCAATACACGAAGTGATGCGCGTGGGGGCTTTTCATGTCAGTGCTCCACCACGTGATCGCGTGACCCGCGACGCATGAAACCGGCGCAGCCAAATGCCAGGGATACCGCGGAACCGGCTTTGCCGGGCCGCCGGTATCGCCCCCTCGAGGGGGAGGCGCCGCAGGCGCTTCGGGGGTGTTTCATCTCAGCAGACCTCCGGCACAACGGGGACCGCGACTGCGTTGTCATCGGCGAATGGATTCGGCAGCGCCGACAGATCTCGCGGCGGCGAATCGCCCTCGACCGCCACCACCGCCAGCAGCTCGGGCAATTGCCACGCCAGCAGCGTCAGGATCTGCGCGCCGTCCGAGGCGATCGAAGGCAGCGCCTGCCAGGCATCGCCGTTGCGCTGGAACAGCGTGATGCCGCGCAGCTCGTCGACACCGTCGACGCGCGACACCTCAACCTCGAGCTCGCGGCTGCGCACCGCGCGGCCCAGCGGCCAGCCCTTCTGGTCGAGCCCGCCCGGCGCCAGCGGCCACAGCAGGCGGCGCAGCGATTCGCGCACGTCGAGCAGCACCTTGTCGCGCGCGAAGCCGTCGCGCAGCCGCACCGCGACCGCGATGCCCAGCGCCACGTAGTCGCAGCCGATGACGTACAGCTCGGTGGCCAGCGGCACCCGCACCGACAGATGCGCATGCAGCCGCTCGATGAAGGGCCGGTCGGGCCGCGGGTTCGGCGCCGGCTGCAGCGGCGCGGCCGGCAAGCCCATCACGCTGACCACGCCCGGCACGTTGAAGCGCCGGTCGGCGGGCTTGAAGCGCGGCAGCACCTCAATGCGGCCGACCTCGATGCCGGGCGCCTCCTCGGCCAGACGGCGGTAGTCTTCCTCGGTCACCGCGCGGTCCCGATGGCGCAGCATCGCGGGGATGCGGCGCTCCGCCAGCGCCAGCGTCTCGGCATCCTCGCCGCCCTCGGCCGCCAGCGGCTGCTGCACCGCGATCGCCGGTGCCGCGCGCCCGTCGATGCGCGTCGCTCGCAGCTCGCCCATGCTGCCGGGCGGCAGGTTGCCGGCGCGGCCACCGCCAAAGCGCCCGCTCGCCAGCCGCACCCGCATCTCGCGCTCGGGCACGCGGCCGCGCACGCCATCGCCGAACAGCAGCGTGCCGGCCTCGGCATCGAGCTGGAACACGCGGGCCTCGCGCGCTACCGCCGCGTCGGCGCTGATCGCAGCCAGGTCGTCGACCGCGGTCCAGGAGCGGTAGCCCTGCCCCGGCTCCTCCACCTGCACCACCAGCGACGAAGGATCGACGGAGCCGAAGGGCAGCGAGAAGGTCTGCGAGCCGCCACCGGTCGAAGCGCCGAGCACGCGCGCCGTCACCGTGGTGCGCTGGTCGACCTCGGCCGCATTGACGCCGAGCCAGGCGAGCTTCAGCGACGCCACGCTTTCACCCGGCTTCGGCCGCAGGCGCAGCCAGGCGACCACGCGCCCCGCGCGATCCGGATCGTCGAGCCGAGGCGGCGCATCGCCCACACCGGCGAGCGGATTGACGCCGACATCGTTGGGCGGCGCCCAGATGTCGCGCTGGCCCGGCAGCTGCAAGCGCAGCGTGCCGGCGCGCGCCAGGCCACCGCTGCTGTCGGTGCCGGGTTGCACGCCGAGCGTCAGGTAGTCGGTCGCGAAGCCGCTCGCGCCTTGCGTCGTCAGTTCCCACAGCACCGGCACCGGCGCAGGCGTGGCGACGTCCTCGAAGGGCGCCGGCATCGTGAGCGCCGGCACCACGCCGACCGACAGCAGCGCCGGCAAGCCGCCGCCGCCGGTGCCCATCGCCAGCGTGACCGCGGCGTTGACGGCCGGTTGGTCCACCGGCCGCGGCGCGACAGGCGCCAGCAGCGCGACCCACAGCGCGCGGTCGGCGCTCTGGCCGAAGACATCGAGCCCGCCAGGCACCGCCCTGCCCTCGGCGAACACCGGCGTGGTCTCGTAGCCCTGCGGCGTGCCCGCGATGCCGTGGATGCGCGCCAGGCCCTGCAGCACCTCGGCGCGATCGGCGCGCTCCTGCGGGCTCAGGCGGCGCTTGATGTAGGCCTCGCCGCTGAGCGGCAGCACGGTCGTCTCGGCCAGCGTCTCGAAGGGCAGGGCCGCCTTCACGCTGCCATAGGGCGCCAGCGTATGGGCGCCGAGTTCGGTCGGCTGCGCGAAGCCCAGGCTGACGATGGCGCGGGCAGGCTGTGCGGGCTTCAGGCCCATGCCCAGCAGCTTCAGGAACACCAGCCGCTGCCGTTCGGGGATCAGGTTGGCGCGGTACAGCAGCGCATCGCCGAGCCAGGCGAAGAGCTCGATCAGCGTCCGGCCCGGATCGCCGAGCCGCGGGTTGGTCCACTCCGGCGTGTGCGCCGGGATGCGCGCGATCAGGTCCTCGACCAGGTCGTCGAAGCGTCTGTCGTCGAGTGAAGGCGGCAGGATGGGCATGGTTCAGCCTTCCAATTGCACCGTGACGTTCATGGCGCCCGGGGTTCCCGTGCGCGCGAGCCGGAACACGATCTCGACCCGCAGTGCGCTGGGCTCGTTGTCGACCTCCCAGACCTCGACCGCGTCGAGCAGGATGCGGCGCTCCCAGCGCGTCAGCGCGTCCCGCACCAGGTCGCGGATCTGGCGCCGCGTGGCGACCGTGTTGGGCGCATGCAGCAGCCGGTCGAGGYCGCCGCCGAAGTCGGGCCGCATCAGCTGCTCGCCGGGCCGGGTCGAAAGAATCAGCCGGATGCCGTCGCGCACCGACTGCGCAAGATCGGGCCACGCGAGCGCGCCGTTCGCGTCGGGCAATGGCAGCAATGGAAAGCCAGTCATACAGACCCCCACGCTCGGCACTGCGTGTCCTCGCTGCCCCCCGAGGGGGCGCGAGCTTGCTTGGGGCGGCCCGGCGCGGCGCTCATGACGGATACGGCGGCTTCGCCGGCGCCTTGTTGCCCATCTTCGGAAACGGCACGCAGATCTTGATGAAGAAGAGCCAGCCGAAGATCAGGTTGAACAGCGTGAGGAAGATGTTCAGCACGATGAAGGCACAGATCGTGATGATCGGAATGTTGAAGCCGCAGATCCAGGTGATGCCGAGCGAGCCCATGTTGGCCTTGCCTTCGAGCAGGTCGCGGGCCTTGCCCGACAACAGGTTCTGCATCGACGGCGGGACCACGAAGGCGACGTTGGGCTTGAGCTGCTTGAGCATGCCGCGGTCGCTGGCGTCCGGCAGCGGAATCATCACCGGCGGCCGCGCATCGGCGCTCTCGTACCAGGGCGCGATCACGAAGGGCTCGCTCTGCTGGCTCCAGACGATGCGCGTCGGGCAGTCGCCCTCGGGCTTGATGCGGACGAAGGCCCGCACCTGGTAGCGCGCGCCGGGCTCGTCGTAGCGGCCGCTCTGCGGCAGCAGYGTCGCGGCGCGTGCCTGCATCGCGGCATGCATCGCGTTGGCCAGCGCCTGCGTAGTCTCGGGGCTCAGCGCCGGCCAGCGCTCGGGCATCTCGATCGGCGCGGCAATGCGCTCCTTCTTGAGCAGCACCTTGCAGGCATCGGCGAGGAAAAGATCGGCGCGCACGCGGAGCCGCTCGATCTGCCCTTCCTTCAGGGTCAGCGGCAGCGAGATGGTCGACAGCGCGGTCCGCAGCGCATTCGCCTCGGCGCCGCCATCGAAGGCATTGAACTCGCTCGCGAGCTGGCGCAGCAGCAGCAGGAAGACGCGCATCTGCCCGGCCGGCTGGCTTGGCTGCTCGCTGTCCTCGATCGGTGCCTTCAAGGCCGCGAACTGCGCGTCCGTGACGTCGGTCGGCTTGACCTCGCCCGGCGACTCGCTGGCATCGAACCAGCCCGGCACCACCTGGGCACCGGCAAACGGGAACGGCGTTTCGAGACCGCGCAGCGGCGCCACGAGGTGGGTGCGGAAGGCGCTCGAGTCCGGCCCGAAGCCGACCGACCCCGGCGCGGCCGCAGCCGGCGCGGCCTCGCTGATCTCGCTGCTGACGGTCGGCACCATGCCGTAGAACACGGTCTTGCCGGCATCGGCGCAGACATCGGGCGGTGCGATGAAGAGCGGCACCACGTCTTCCTCGAACAGGTTGTCGGGCTGCTGCAGCGCGAAGCCCGCGAGCTGGCGGTCGATGTCGGCCACGCCGGTGAGCCGGCGCTGCAGCCGGTGCCGCGCCGCCGGGTCGCTGCCGCTGCCACCGACGCGCGAGATCGGCACCCAGCCGCGCACCCTTCCGTTCGAGCGCATCCACCCTTGCGGCTCGCCGTTGGCATCGAGCCGGCGCAGCACCAGGCCGGCCGAATCGACCCGCTGGGGATCGATGCGCGGCGCGCCCGGCGTGTCGCACCAGGCCTCGATCAGCGCCAGGTGAAACTGGCGCTGGATCGGCTGGAACAGCTTCAGCGTGCCGTGGGCATCCACCGCCCTGGCGCGACGGCCGGCCAGCGCCTGGCGGCCCTGCGCGCTGCGCAATTCATCGAGGGTCGACTGGATGAAGTCCTCGTCGCTGCGCTGAAGCAGCGCGGGCCTGGAACTCGCCAGCATGTCGCGCGGGGCGCCGATGAGGATGTCGTGCATGGCGTCGCCCTCTCCCTGCTACCAGACGTTGCCCGCGCCGGGCGTGTAGCTGGTCGAGATCACGGCATTGGTCTGCAGCACGTCGCACTTGACCAGGCCCGAGAACTTCGACATCGCGGCATCGACCGTCACCATGCCGGCCGTGACTTCGACGGTCGAGGCCTGCACCTTGACCTTGGCCGCGGCCTGCACCGTGATGCCGGCCGATTCGAGCGTGATCGAGTTGCCGTTGCTGTCCTCGATCTTCACGCTACCCGGGCCATCCTTGAGCGTGAGCTTCTGGCCGCCGGGCGTCTCGAGCTTCAGCGTCTCCTGGCCATCCTGGTCGTCGAGCGTGACGACGATGCCGTTCTTGGACTTGATGCGCTTGAAGCGGTTGCGGCCGCCCGACTCGATCGCGGCGGGCGGTTGCGCCGCGCCGTTCCACAAGCCGCCGATCACCAATGGATGGCGCGCATCACCCTGCACGAACACCACCAGCACCTCGTCGTCGACCTCGGGCAGGAAGAACACGCCGCGATCGCTGCCCGCGAACGAGGAGACCACGCGCGCCCACATCGTCGAGTCCTGCTCCGCGACGTCGGCGAAGGACAGCAGCTTGACCTGCACGCGGCTGCGGCGGTCGGGGTCGTCGAGCGAGACCACGCGCGCGAGGAAGCCGGATTGCATCCAGCCGGCGGTGTTGTGGAAGACGGCGTCGCGCTTCATGTCAATGCCCGCCCGGCCGCCCAAAGGGCATTGAGCCCCCTCGGGGGGCCGTGAACGAAGTGAGCTCGGGGGTCATKTCATTGGCCCAAGTAGGCGCACTCGGCGCGGAACTCGGTGCGGTAGCCCTGCCGCATGTCGAACAGGTGCCGTGCCTCGGTCACGTAGTAGCTGTTGTCGAACTGCGCCGAGATGCCGCTCAGGCGCACCTGGGCGCCGACCCGCATGCGCGCATTGCCCTCGGCCGTGCCCTCGGCGCGCAGGAAGCGGCGCGCCCGCTGGTCCATCGCGGCCTCGGCCAGCGCCTGCGCCTCGCCGTCGGTCGACACCGCGTAGCTGCCGACATGCTCGCTGCGTGTGCCGAAGACTTCCTCGGCCCAGGCCACGCCGCTCTTGCCGCTGCCCGGCCCGCCATGCGTGATGCCCRTGGTCGAACCGCTCACGGCGCTGCCGTCCTGCGCGTTCCAGCCCGCGGTGGTCACGGCCGTGACCTGGTCCGCCAGGTCGGCCGTGATGCGCACCCGCGCCAGCTGGCTGTTGAGCGTGAGCTCGATCGTGCCGCGCTGCACCTCCTGCCGCGGCGCCACCGCGAGCGCAGTGCCGGTGACTTGCAAGTCGGCCTCGAAGCGTGCGGCGAGGCGGCGCAGGAAGGCCAGGTCGGTCTCGTTGAGCTGCATCCAGGTGCCGCTTGGCGATGCCAGGCCGGTCACCGTCGGCGACAGGCCGAGGTTGCCGGCCACGGCCTGGATCACGTCGGCCGGCGTCATGCCGGCGTAGACCTTGGTGCGGCGGGCCCGGCGCGCGGCGCTCAGTGCGTCCTCGGCCAGCACCACGAGCTCAGGCGGCTGGCCGTAGTTGCAGACCATCTCGAGCGCACTCACCTTGCCGCGGAAGATCTCGTTCGGCGCCGCCTCGTCGCCGGTGCCGACCCGCAGCTCGGCGCCCAGCTTCAGCGGCGACTGCGCATCGAAGGCCAGCTCGGCGCCGCCGCTGCCGGTGGCGACCCAATTGGACAGCCGCAGTTCGAGCGTGCTCATGCCGCCTTCGCTCTCCTCCATCCGCATCGCGCTCAGCAGCGTCGTCACACGCTCGACCGCCTGGCCGCCGATGCGCACCACCGGGCGGGCGCTGAAGATCGCCGATTGGCTGAGGCTGGTTTCGGACATGCGATCGTTCCTTGGTGCGCTGCGTTCAGTCGGCCGAGAGCCGCGCCTGCCGCTCGGAGAAGATCCTCAGCTCGCGCTCGAACTGCTCGCGCGGATCGGGCGGCGGCGAAGCGGCCGCGGCGGCGCCTTCGGTGCTGCCGCGGGCCGGCTCGCGTTCGATCTCGGCCGAGACTTCGTCGAATGAAATGGGCATCGTCAATCTCCGAATCCGATTCGTGCATGCAGGTCGGCACCGGCGCCGACGTCGGCCGACAGGCTGGCGCCGCCGCTGGCCTTCGCGCGGCCGCCGGGGCCGAAGGAGACCGGGCCGCTGACGCCCGCCGCCGGCAGCAGCGCGGCGCGGGCCGAGGCAGTGTCGACCGAAGCGCTGGCGCCCGCGGTGCCGACGCGCAGCCCCGCGAACGCGGCGCCGGCCGTTGCGCCGATGCCGAGCCCGGCGCCGCCGCCGAGCGACAGCCCGCCGCCGATGGAGGCACCTGCGCCGACCGACAGCCCCGCCCCCGCCGAGAACGCCACCGGCGCGCCGATGCTCACCGCGCCGCCGACCGACAGCGAGACATCGGCACCGAAGCGCAGGCTGGCCGCGCCGTTGGCCGAGGCGATCGCGCGCGCCGCGCGCGGATCGCCGAGCGCATTGGCGACCGAGGCCGGCGCGGCGCCCGGCGGCACATCGACCGGATCGGGCGTCAGGTTGCCGTCGACGCTGGCGTCGGGGTTCTTGCTGCTCTGGAACTCGACCTCCTGCGCGGCCAGCGTCAGCGCGATGCTGGCGCGCAGCGGCACGCCGCTGGCGGCGAAGAAGTCGATCGTTTCCTTGTACTGCTCGATCACGCCCTTGAAGGTGTAGGTGCCCCAGCCGAACGCGACCTTGGGCGCGAACTTCTTCTTGCCGTCCTTGGCCGGCTCCATCAGGCGCGAGATGGTCTCGGTCTGGATCCGCACGTCGCTGCCGTCGTCGCTGCTGTCGTAGACCAGCGTCATCGCGAGCTTGGCGGTGCTCTTCTTGACGAACTGGCGGGCGCCGTTGTTGCCGTTTCGATCGTCGAACTCGTTGCTGATCGTGTATTCGAGCGAGACCGGGTTGAACTGCACCGCGATCGCGCCGGTRCCCGCGCCCGGTCCCTCGAGCACGTCGAAGGTGGCGGATTCGACCGTGGGGGCGTCGGGCAGGCTGGCCATGGCTTCTTGCTTTCCTAGTCGACGATCAGGCGCAGGCCCTCGTGCGCGAGGTGCAGTTCCTCGACGCCGATGTCGGTGCCCTTGGCATTCAGGTCCGAGGCCTTGAACTTGACCGGCATGCACCTGTCCAGGCTCCAGGTGACCACCGTCTCGCCGGCCGCGTCCTGCATCTGGATCTCGGCCGAGAGCCGGTACGCATAGGCGCCGCCGGTCACCAGCTGGAACCACGTGAAGGCATCGCGCGTGGTCGTCATGCCACGCTTGAGCACCACGGTGGCGAAGCTCACCGGCCCGGGCCGCTGCGCCGCGCCGTAGTTGAGGCCGCCGGCCTTGATCACCTTCGGCTCCATGGTCGCCTCGAGGCCGGTGCATTCGGCGAAGGCGCCGCTGCAGACGTCCACCGTGTCGCCGCCCTGCGCGTTCGAGAAGCTCACGTGGAAGCGGAACGCATGCAGCGGCTGCAGCAGGTTCTCGGGCAGGTCCTGGTCGGGCATCAGGCGGCCTCCCGCAGCGCCGCGGCGCTGCTCGCGTTGTTGAGGTCGAGCACCACCGTGATGCGCTCGATCGAGGCCGCGGGCCGCAGCGTGATCTCGACGATCAGACGGCCGGCATCGAGGTCGGCCTGGGTCATGGTCGTGCGGTCGCAACGCACCGCGAAGGCATCGCCGATGGTGGCTCCCGCGAAGGCCCCTTCGGTCCAGAAGCCGGCCAGCAGGTTGTCGATGCTGCGCCGCAGCCGGGCCCAGGTGGCCGGGCCGTTGAGGTCGAAGGCCAGGCTGTCGCCGGCTGCACGCGCGGCGCGCAGGAGGGTGCCCATGAGGCGCGAGCTGCCACCGAAGCGCCAGGCCTCCTGCGACGACAGCGTGACGTCCGACTGCAGCGCCCAGCCCTCGGGCTGCTGCGCGAACAGGCAGACGTGGCGCGCCAGCTGCGCATCGGGACTGTCGTCGCCGAGGCCCCACGAAGGCTGCGGCTCGGCCTCAACCACGTCGCGCAGCCGCGGCACCGAGAAATCGCCGGCCACCGAACGGAAGCAGCCGCGCAGGCTCGCACCGGCGGCCACCAGCCCGGCCAGCACGCCATCGGGCGACTCCAGCCCTTCGGGCAGGTCGACGGCCGCCCGCGTGCGCAGCCAGGGCCAGGCCAGCTGCACGAAGGCGCTCGACGCGCCCGGGTCCTGGTCGGACGGAATCGCCGCGACGGACAGCACGCCGATGCGCCGCAGGTAGGCGCCCATCTCGGCCTGCGCATGCACCTGGCCGTCGCCGCTGACGCGCCGGGTCTCGGCCTGCGGCAGCGGCAGCGCGGCGAGCAGCATCAGCTCGCGCTGGTGCCGGGCCAGGAAGGCGCGCACCGCGATCAGCGCCAGCTGCCAGGCCAGGTAGCCGTCGCTGTCGAGCCGCGGCGCCGGCAGCCGGCGCAGCGTGCTGTCGTCGGGCGGCGCATCGTTGTCACTGCACTCGACGAAGCCGGTCGGCACCGCGGGCGGCGGCAGCTCGGTGCGCGGCGGCGGATCGCTGGTGCAGCAGGCGTCGGCCAGGTCGGGCAGCAGCAGCAGGCTCAGTTCGCGCAGGCCGTAGACATGATGGATGCCCTGCCAGGTCGACGGCTCGGAAGGCACGAACAAGCGGGCCGGGTTCGTGCGGTCGGCGAAATCGGGAACCATGCGGCGCAGCCGCTCGCGCCGCGTCGCGGCCGGGTCGGTCAGCGTCTCGATGAAGGGCCAGGGGTCGCCGACCCGGACCACGATCGCTCGCCGCCCGCCGCGGGCGAAGAAACTGCGCACCGCGGCGCCCAGGTAGGTGGCGCAGACCGCGATGCCGGTGTCGGTGTCGACCGGGTCCGCGCGCAGCGGCCGGGCCTCCCAGGCGAACAGCGCATCGAAGCGCGCCCAGCTGTCGATCACCACCGGCAGGTTCAGCAGCGACTCGACCTGCTCCGGCGGCCGGGCCCAGAGGCCGTCGATCCAGCCGCCCTCGCGCAACTGGTCGCGCACCGCGTCCGGCAGCGGCGTGCCGGCCCGGCGCGCCACATGGCCGACGAAGCAGGCGACGTCGGCGCGGCGCAGGTCGGGCACGACCGGCGGGGCGGCGGTTTCGAACAGCAGGCTCATGGCGTGGCAATGAAGCAGAGGGGGCTCAGGCTTCCATCTCGAGCGCTTCGGAGGACAGCACGAGTTCTTCCATCGCGACGTCGCCGCCGCCCTTGGCMGCCAGGGTCGGGCCGGTGTACTTCATCGGCAGCACGCCGCGCAGCACCCACGACTGCACCGGCTTCTGCGACTCGTCGAGCAGCAGGATGGTGATGCTCTTCTTGGCATCCGGACCCTTGGTGCGCGAGTCCTTGATCCACTGGAACAGCGAGAGCGAGTTGACGATGCCGCGCTTCAGCGTGACGTCCGAGACCTTGTGCACGCCGCCGACCTTGCGCACGTGGTTCTCCTTGTCGTTGCCGTTGCGGTACTCGGCGATCGTGAGCTCGGTGCCGATGCCCGAGACATCCGAGAAGCCGCCGAAAGTCTCGCCGCCGTCGAAGTTGACGACGAAGTTGAAGGCGCCGTAGGGCGTGGTGCGATTGGCCATGGTGGTTCCTTTCGGTGCGATTCAGTTCAGACGCCGTTGCCTCGTTCTCCCCGTGCCGATGAAAGCCCGGAGCCCCATTCCAGGAACACCGCGGAACCGGCTTCGCCGGGCCGCTGGTGTTGCCCCCGGCGAGGGGGTGGGCGGCCACACGAAGTGGGCCAACCTGGGGGTGTGTTTCATTGCCGGGCGTCGGCGGTCTTCTGGCCGATGCGGAAGATGACGAACTCGGCCGGCTTGATGATCGCCACGCCGATCAGGCAGATCAGCCGCCCGTTGTCGAGGTCGTTCTGCGTCATGGTCGTGCGGTCGCAGCGCACGAAGTAGGCTTCCTCGGTGGTGGTGCCGAGCAGCGCCCCGCCCCGCCACTCGTTGTAGAGATAGTCCGAGATGGTCTGCCGCACGTTGGCCCACAGCCGCTCGCCGTTGGGCTCGAACACCGCCCACTGCGTGCCGCGATCGATCGAGGCTTCGAGGTAGTTGAAGTAGCGCCGGTCGGAGACGTACTTCCATTCCGGGTCGCTCGAGGCCAGCCGGGCGCCCCAGACGCGATAGCCGCGGCCCGACAGGTAGCGCAGGCAGTTGACGCCGATCGGGTTCAGCAGTTCCTGTTGCGCGAAGTTGATGTCGCTCTCGAAGCGCAGCGCGCCGGTCACGACCTCGTTGGCCGGCGCCTTGTAGACGCCGCGCTGGGTGTCGTTGCGCGCATAGATGCCGGCCACGAAGCCCGAGGGCGGCAAGGCGATCTCGCGCGGGATGTCGTCGCGGCCCGGCCGGGCCAGCGGGTTCGAGACGATCACCCACGGGTAGTAGAGCGCGGCGTAGCGCGAGTCGATGCGGCCGCGCGCGATGCGCATGCCGCCGGGCGTCTGGCTCGGCTCGCAGTCGAGCACCGCGATGCGGTAGGCGCGGCGCCGCTCGGCGTGGCCGATCAGCGCGCCCTGGATCGCCTGCGCATCGGCGTACGCACTGCCGCCCGGCGCCGCCACGATCGACACGTCCTCCAGCCCCGACAGGGTCGCCAGGCCGTCGGCATAGCTGCCGGGCGTGCCTTCGGCCCCGGTGATCGGCGCGTTGCCGTCGGTGCCGCCGGCCATCACCAGCAGGCGGCGGCCGTCGGTGTCGCCGACCACCGCGGGCAGCGCCCGCACCGCGGCCGCCAGTTCGAAGGCGCTGACGCCGTTGCCGATCTGCGCCGCCA
This sequence comes from Variovorax sp. P1_H2, assembly GCF_056405295.1. Classification (NCBI taxonomy): domain Bacteria; kingdom Pseudomonadati; phylum Pseudomonadota; class Betaproteobacteria; order Burkholderiales; family Comamonadaceae; genus Variovorax; species Variovorax sp. P1_H2. The sequence goes on from NZ_JBFUCJ010000049.1 coordinate 24,638, forward strand.
CCAGGTTGGCCAGCGCGTCGGCCCGGTTCGCCGGGTTCTGCGCCAGCACCGTGCCGAGCCAGCGCGGATGCGCGGGCGCGTAGCCGAGCTCGTCCCACGACTGCGCGTAGCCATCGGCGTCGATCACGTCGACCGCCAGCGTCACCAGGTTGGCGACCGAACCGGCGCCGCCGGGCGTGTCCCCGGCGGCGAGGCCGGTGAGCGACAGCGCCGTGTTGCCGCTGTCGAGCCAGGTGGCGCCGCTCCCGGTGTAGAGCGTCTCGGTGTCGCCGACCCGGATGCTCAGCAGGCTGCCCGCGGGCGCGGTGCCCAGCGTTCGCACCGTGGCGGAACGCGCCGCTTCGCGGAACAGCACACGGCCGTTGTAGGCCGCGCCCGCGAAGCGCGCGCGAATCGAGGCGTTCTCGGCGTCCGAGCCGCCGGCCAGCAGCGAGCCACTGGCCACCGCTGCCGTGTTGAGCGTGCGCACCACGTAGAGCCGCGAGCCGCCGTTGTCGAAGTAGGCCCGCGCCGCGTGGGCGACGAAGTTGAGTCGCCGCGCGGCATCGCTCACGTCGCCGAGCGCCAGGTTCTCGAGGCTGCCGTAGATGCGCTCGAAATCGGGCAGGCTCGTGACCAGCTCCGGCACGCCGCCGAGCGGTCCGCGCCGCGTCGGCCCGATGAAGGCGGTGGTGCTGGTGCCGACCCCTTCGATCGACTTGGCGCGGAAGCTGGTTTCTTCGACGTAGACGCCGGGTGCCAGGTATTCGGGCATGGCCTATCTCCTTTGCATGAAGGTTGCGGGTGCTGGACGACGAGTGACTCGCTGGGCCTTCATGGCAATGCGAGCGCGAGGGAAACGGACTGCGAACGCCCGGAGGCGATCCGCAGGTCGAGCGTGGCGTTCGGCAGCGTGGCGCGATGGGCCTCGAGCTGGTCCGGATCGACCAGCGGCAGCACGGCCGGCGCACGGCCGGCGCGCACGGCATCGGCGTGGGTGCGCAGGCCCGTGGCCGGGTCGTAGACGAGTTCGAGCGTCACGGCGGTCTCGTCGACGACCACTGCCTCGGCCTCGTCGGACCACGTCGTGGCGGGCACGCCGGGCACCGGCACCAGCGCCTCGCCGCGCCAGTCGCTCAGGCCGCGCGCGACCACGCCGGCGCTGCTGCGCACGACGAGCAGCGCGCCGCCGAGCGCGTCGCCGCTGGCGCTTTCTCGARCGCTGACGCGCAGCACCGCCCAGTTGACGCCCACCGGCGCACTGCTCGCGGGATACATCTCGACCTCGATCGGGCGGAACAACGACGTCGATGGATCCGCATGATCCGGCGCCGGGTCGCGCGGCAGCGCCAGCGCGGCGATGCGCGGCAGGTAGCTGCCGGAAAGGTCTCGCAGCGATGCGCGCAGCGCGACCGAGCCGATCGCGGGTGCGGCGGGCGGCGTGTCGAAGGCGGCCTCGTGCGCGGCCAGCAGATCGGCTTGCGTGATCACGTAGAACCCGCTGCGATTGCGCCGCACGCGCGCGCCATCGACGCTGACCTGCAGCGGCGCATCGACCGCCGCGCGCGTGCTCGCGTCGACGCAGCGCAGCGCGCCGAGCACGCGCGTGTCGATGTGTTCGAGTTCGCGGATGACAAGGGTCATGGCCCGGCTCCCGCCGGCCGCGCCGTGCCATGGCCGAAGCGCGTCGCCACCACCGGCCCCGCTTCGAGGACAAGGTCGGGATCGATGCGCACCAGCCGCGCCACATACGACACCGAGAGCCGGTACGGCGGCGCGAGCGCATCCCAGATGCGCATCATGTCTTCCACCGGCAACTCCGAAGGAATGATCTGGATCACCTCCTGCGCGCTCCACGCGCCCTCGGGCGACAGCGACGACGCATCGAGGATCGGGTGCAGATACAACTGGCGCAGCGCCCACGTGAAAGGCAGCAGTTCGTCCTGCGCCGTACCGGCCCATGCGGTGAGCAGGAAGTGCAGGTCCAGCCCCAGCGGCGCCTGCTGCTGCGGCGACATCAGACCGGGGCGCTGCTGGCGGTTGTGCTCGTTCACCGTCACGCGGTAGAGGTAGAGCGTGATGCGTGTCGTGTCCTCGATGGTGCCGGCCAGTTCACCCGACGACACCAGCGCGAAATCGCAGGCCGGCATCGCCTGGGCACCCACGCTCGCCGGGTAGGTGTTGCGCAGGAAGGTCGCAATCGAAGCGCCTACCGAGTGGATCGCCTGGATGTTGGCCATCTTCGTCAGCGCTCGTTCCGACGCATCCCGCGCGGCCTCACGGACCCGCCGGCGCGGCCCGGTAGATCACGCTGCCTTCGGGCAGGCTGGAGCGCATCATCACGCGCTGGCGCACCAGCCGCTCGAGCGCCGATCGCACATCGGGCAATGGCAGCTCGACGCCCATGCGCGGCAACCACCATTGCGCAATGCCCTCTTCCGTGTCGGCAGCCTGCGGCCAGCACGCGAGGTAGGCCTCGATGGCCTCGGCAGCGCGCCGCGTTCTGCTTTCCGCCGACCCGTCGAGCAATGCAGTCTCCAGGCAAAGTCATGCACTGTCATTGCGAATCGCGTGCCAATCGACGCCTGTGCGCAAGTGCTTGATTTGATTGGGAGTGACCGCGCTGCAGGGACGCCTGCCGGGTCATTGCCGACCCGGCAGCCGCGACCCACCGGGGCGGGACGGACCCGGCCCGCGGCCGGCGTAGTAGTCTGTGGCCCGGCGCATTCGGAAAGTGAAAGGCCTCCCATGACTCCATCGCTTTCGATCGGCAAGCGCGGCCTGGGCCTGCTGCTCGCCGCCTTCGCCCTCGGCCTGCAGGCCCAGCCCACGGGTTGGCGCGGCGACTTCGTCTACTTCGCGGATGCCGCGCTGTTCACCGACTGCGAGACCGGCAAGCGCTGGCCGGTGGCGATGACCGCCGACGCCGTCGCCTTGCAGCGCAGCTACCTCGAATGGCGCAAGGAACCCGCAGCGCCGCTGCTGGTCAACTTCGATGGCCGACTCGAAGTGCGCGAGGCGATGGAAGGACCGGCACGCGAGCAGATGGTGGTCGAGAAGTTCCGCTCGGTGGAGCCGGGCAACACCTGTGCGATGGTGGCGGCGGCGAAGGGCAAATGAGGGGCTTGACCCAGGTCTGCACCTTGAGCGAATCGGCCGGCGCCTCGTCGGTGGTCGCGATCCAATCTGCTGGGCTCCTGACGGGCCCCGCCTTCTTCCGGCATTCAGTTCACAACCACCGAGAGGGTGGTCCCCGCGGGCACGCGGACGGTCTCGGTATAAGTGCCCTTCAGGCCGGGACGCGCCACCGGGAAGCTGCCCAGCTTGTGCAGCATGTCGGGCACCGCCTGCGGCAGCGCGCGGTTGCTGCGGCCCAGGCTCGAGGGGTCGATCGCGGGCAGGCTGAAGCCGCCTTCACTGCGGGCCGGCATGCTGTACTCGGCAATGCCCGCACCCAGCGGGATCACGCCGGCGGCGGTGGCCGAGAAGCGGCGCAGTTCCTGCCCCAGGTTGGAATCCGGCCGTTTCGACTTGATGGCGTTGTCCAGGATCGCGGTCGARTCCTCGATCCCCGTGCTGTTCAGCAGCGACTTGTAGAAGTCGAGGCCGAACTGCCGGTTCAGGAAGCCGCCGAACGAGCCGGTCAACGCATAGCTCTCGCAGCTCGCCCCCATCGGCGTCCACTCGGAGAGCGTGCAGTTGTAGCTGCCCGAGCCGTTGTAGGCCAGATAGTTCGGAAAGCGCGTGTCGCGAATGGCGTTGTGGCTGGGGTCGATGTTGAAGCTGGCCCAGTCCTCCATCATCAGCGCCGACATTTCCTCCAGCCAGGTGTCGTAGGTGTACTGAGAGCCCATCTTCACGCCGCGGCGATAGAAGTTCTGCATGTGCAGGCCCTCGTGGGCCATCGCGGTCGCGATCTGCTTCACGCCGGCCTCCCCGTCCAGGTAGAGCGACTCGGAGTCGAGATAGAGGCTCAGCGATTCGTTGCTGTAGCTCAGATCGCCGCTGCCCTTCCTGAAGTTGTTCAGGCCCCAGAAGTAGCCGATGAGGCCATAGGGCTTGCCATTGGGTTCGAAATTGACGAAGAAGATGTCCACGGGCTGGCCGCTGCCCGCCACCATCTGGCTGAAGTCGTGGTCGCCCCACAGCGGTCCGCCGGTGCGCACCAGCATGTCGTAGATCCCGCCGGGCGCGGCGAACTTGTCTTTCATGCGGTTGGCGAGTTCGGCGCTGATCCGCGACGGGCCCAGTTCACCGGCCTCGACCCACAGGTTGACCATGGTGCCGTCGCTGGCGGCTCGCTGGGCGACCAGCTTCACCGTCCGCTGCGAATGGTCGTAGAGGTAGATCTGGCGCTGGTCATCGACGGCATAGGCCGCCGATGGCGCCATTGACTTGGAGAGCGCGGGCTGCGTCTTCGATTGCGGATCGATCAGCAGTCCGAAGCCCGAACGATTGAATTCGCCGATCGCGCGCTTCTGTGCCTCGACGCTGTCGATGCCGCTCCCGGCGTCCGTCAACATCGCCTTGCTGGACACGATGCTGCGATCGACACTGGAGCGCAGCACGATGCCGGCCATTGCCTGGTCGGTGGTGCTCTCGTTGGTCAGCACGAGCGTCACGGTCTGGCCGTCGAGGCCGGCGACGGACAACGGAACATCCGCCGAGACCTGGGACTTGTTGATGCCCTGCCAGACGACGGTGCCCGAGCCCGAATAGGTGCTGACCTCGAACGCACTGCAGGAACTGCACGAGGTCGTGATCGCCGCGTCCGGCGGCTTCACTTCCGCGGGCGGCGCAGCTGCTGCCGCGGGCACTGCCACGGCACCGCCGCCGCCGCCGCCACCGCCACCGCCACCACCGCCACCACCGCCACCACCACCGCCGCCACAGGCCGACAAGGACATGGCGGCGGCCAGCATGGCCGTCGCGCCCCATGGCAATTCCACTCGTGATCTGCGGCGCATCTTTCGCTTCCTCGTTGCAGGGTTCGGCGAGGTGGCAAGCGCCTCCCCGCGCAGCCCGAGGAATGCACGACGGATCGGCGTTCAGTGAATCGGGTTGCAAGTGGATATCGGCAGCTGCGGAGGAATCTGCAGTGAGGCGAAACTCTTACTTCTCCGGGGTCCGCGCGAGCTCATTGCAGCTTGCCCCAACGCGCCACCGCCGGCTCCGCCAACGCCCATTTCCAGCCGTGCGCACCCTGGCACACCGTGGTCACGTAGTAGGTCTGCGCTTCACCGGCATGCTTGGCGTCGATGTCGCCGACCGAGAACACGGCCTCCTTGCAAGCCGCCAGCGGCGTGCTGAACGCGCGCACCACTTGGACCTCGCCTTGCCCGTCTCCATAGGGCACGGCGTGGCGGACGTCCCAGGGCCGGCGTTGACCGACCTCCATGTCGCCCACCAGAGCCGCAATGCGGGCCTGCTCTACCTGGCTCCATCGGCGGAGCACGGTCTGGATGGTCGCATCGACGCCAGCCTGGACGCCGATGCCGACGGCCACGCCCACAGCCGGATTGGCGGACGCGGCGCCCGAGGCGATGCCTGCGACCGCTCCCGTGATGCCACCGACCGCGCTGCAGCCCGAGAGGACCAACGCGCACCCGAGCGCAGTTCCCAGGCGCACAGCCGCGCGCTCGCTGATACGCGTCATTGCAGCGAGCCCCAGCGCTCGGTCGCCGGTTCGGCCTGGGCCCATGCCCAGCGACTGCCGTTGCGGCAAATCGCGGCCACGTAGAACTCGCTCGCGGGCAGCAGGTCGGCGCCGCTCTGTTCGACCGACACGATGATCTCCTTGCAGTCGAGCTCGCCGGTGCTGATCACCCGGCTGACCGTGACGCGGCCGGCTTCCTCGCGCTCGAGCGGCAGTGAGAGCGCAGTCTTCCACGGCCTGACCTGCCCGACCTTGAGCGGCCCGGCCACCTGGGCAATTTGCTTCTGCGCCTCGTCGTGAACCTTGCGTTCGTAGTACTGGACGCCCGCGCGCGCGGCCGACTGCAGCCCGATGCCGATGCCGGTGGCGACCCCGGCGTTGTCGGTGACCGCATTCGCCAGCGCCGCACCCACCATGCCCGCGCCGGCCGAAGCGCTCTCGGCGACGAGCGAGCCGCAGCCGCTCAATGCCAGCGCCGCGGCAAGCGCAAGACAGCCAGCCCACCTGCGTTCCGTCGATTCCCGATTCGTCTTCTTCATGCCCCGGGGAGTCTAGGAAGAGGCGGCGCGGGCGTCTGCCGGAAGGGTCCGCATCCGGGATGCGAATCAGAGCTTTCTCGAGGACGCCATCGATGCATCGCGTGCGTCGAACGGGGCGTTGTCGTGCCACCAGTTCACGCTCAGGCACGGCTGAGTGCGCGCCGTTGACCCCGCTCGGGTCGTCCTCCCGGTACCTGATCTAGATCCGCATGAACTGCGAAATCCGCTCGCCGACGACGCGGGCCCGGCTGCGGGTCGCCGCGGCCCGGCGACGTTCCACCACCGATTCGAGCGCCTGGGCGACCGTGTCGGCACGGCCCTCGTCCTCACCGGCGCGGCTGCGCCAGTTCTTCGCGACCTCGCTCAGTTCCTCGACGCTCAACGGCTCCGGCGGGTCATTGACCGTCCGGTCAGGGCGCGGCGCCTGGGCCGCCCGGGCCGCCCGGGTCGCACGAAGAATGCCAAGCAGTCCCTTGGTGGACCACTGCAGTTGGGGGGAGCGGGTGGATTGCATGTAAGGCATTATGACTAATAACACTTTTGGTTACAAGCCCTTCGAATGGACTAGGTGTAATCCCGAAGTCTTTGCGGCGCGCATCCTTCGACCCGGGTATAATTCGCCCTCCCCGAAATGCCCTGGCCTCTTTCGGTTGCCTGCGCAGGCAAGCCGCATCTCACGCCGGCGCGTCGAAGCCACCACGACGAGAAAAACGACAGGTGACTTCCGCAAGTGAACATTTGCCGTAACGTGGGTCGCGTAAGTGCCCACGGCCACATTCACGAAGAAGCCCGCCTCGCGCGGGCTTCTTCACGTTCCGATGGCGCGATCGCGCCATCCATCGGCAGGATGCCTCTTGAACTTTCGGCCGCCACGCCTATTTGGGACTTGGAAGCACTGGAGACGCCTCCGGCGCTCCGTTCAACCCAAAAGGAGGTTTTCGCCATGGTTCGATCCTTGTTCCCGCGCGACATGTTCGCCGAGATGGATCGCCTGCAACGCGAGATGCAGCAGGCCTTCGATCTCTCCCCCACCATCCGAGGCTTCGGCCACGGCAGCTTTCCGGCGCTGAACGTCGGCGGCACGCCGCAGACGGTCGAGATCTACGCCTTTGCGCCGGGTCTCGACCCCGCAACGCTCGACGTCCAGATCGATCGCGGCCTGCTCACCATTTCCGGCGAGCGCAAGAGCAGCCTGCCCGAGCCCGGCGCCAAGGAAACGCTGCACGTCAACGAGCGCTTCGAAGGCGCCTTCCGCCGCCTGCTGACCCTGCCCGACGATGCCGATCCCGACGCGGTCGAGGCCAAGGTGCGCGACGGCGTGCTGCACATCACGGTCAAGCGGCGCGCCTCCGCGGTGCCGCGTCGCATCACCATCCAATGAAGCGAACGGGAGAAAAGAGATGAACGACATTCAGAAACGCGAGCCCCAACCCGGGACCGGCCTGGAACGAAAGAGCGAACGGCGCTACGACGAACCCGCGCTGACCCCGCCGGTGGACGTCATCGAGGACAGTGCCGGCATCACGCTGTACGCGGACCTGCCGGGCGTGCCACGCGACAAGCTGCATCTGCATGTGGAATCCGACTCGCTGACGATCGAGGGCGAAGTCGATCTGGAACTGCCCGAAGGACTGCAGTCCAGCCACACGGAGGTCGGCCTCGGGCGCTTCCGCCGGGTGTTCACCCTGAGCAAGGAGCTGGACACCGAGAAGATCTCGGCAGAGCTTGCACAGGGCGTGCTGAAGCTGCGCATACCCAAGGCGGAGCACGCGCAGCCGCGGCGCATCGAAGTCCAGGTGGCCTGAGCGTGCAAGAACACGAAGCGGCAAGGACGCTTCGTGTTCTTCTCCAAATCGTTTGAATTCAAACGATTGTGATAAAACCATTCTGGTGACGAACGAAACATCGGAACTTCAGCAGCGCATCGGCATCCGCCTGGTCGGCCTGGCCCGCCGCTGGCGCCAGGCGCTCGACGCCCGGCTGTCTTCCGCCGGGCTGAGCGACGCCACCTGGGCACCCCTGATGCACCTGCACGAACTGGGCAGCGGCATCTCGCAGAGCGAACTCGCCGCCGCGGTCGGGCTCGACGGCTCCAGCCTGGTCCGGCTGCTGGACATCCTGGTCGAACAGGCGTTGATTGAACGCCGCCCCCACCCGGAAGACCGCCGCGTGAAGCGGGTGCACCTGACCCCGGCCGGCCGCCGCACCGTGGCGTCGATCCGCAAGCGGCTGCAGGCCATCGAGTCCGAACTGCTGGCCGACGTCGACGACGAGGCTGCAGCCGCGATGCTGCAGGCCTTCGAGCGCATCGAGGCCCGGATCGCCGCCATGGCCGAGAGAACCCAATGAGCCCGCGCTGGGCGCCCTGGCCGCCCTCTTCGGCCGCTTCGCGCCGGCGCGGCGGCGCATGCCGATCGTCCTGCTGGCGGGCCTGCTGCAGACGTCGCCGGTCGGCGTGCTGTCCGTGGTCTCGAAGACAGGCGCGGCGCCGGCGACGATGCTGCTGTGCCTGGCGCTGCTCGCCGGTCTGCTGAGCGTCCTGGTGAACCGCTGGCGGCTCGGCGGCCCCGGCGCGGTCATCTTCGTCTTCGCGGCCTGCGCCGCGGTCGGCCCCGTGGACTCGTGGCGAACCGTGGTCGAGCGCACCACCTTCACGGCGGCCGGCGCCGTCGTCGCCTGGGGGATCTGCCGTTCGACCGACCGGCTGCGTTCCGGCGCCCCGTTGCCTGGCGCCGGCGACAGCCCTCGACCCGCATTGCACCTGTGGATCGCAGGCGCGCGCATCGCGCTCTGCGCGGCGAGTGCGGCACTGCTGGCGCTGGCCGCCGGCTGGGCCCATCCGGCATGGGCGGCAATCGGCGCGACGGCCGTGATGCAAGGCGGCCACCWGCACGTCACCATGCACCGCGCAGTGCAGCGCACCGTCGGCACCGTCGTCGGCGCCGCGCTGGCGTGGGTGTTCCTGGTGAACCATCCCTCTTTCTGGTGGGTGCTGCTGGCCGTGGTCCTGCTTCAGTTCGCGACCGAACTGGTGATCGGCTTCAACTATGTGTTCGGCCTGATCTGCGTCACGCCGATGGCGCTGCTCATGACCTCGCTCGCGGCGCCGCACGCCACCGACGGGATGCCGATGGCGCGCGTCCTGGACACGATCCTCGGCGCGCTGGTCGGCATCGCCTTCGCGGTGGCCTTCTCGACGCTCGACGACCGCGCCCACCTGGCGGCGCATCACGAGAAGACGCGCGCCGGCTGAGCACCCGCTCAGGGCGTGATCGCCACCTTGAGCACCCCATCGCGCTGGTTGGCGAACAGTTCGTAGGCGGCCTCGATGTCGTCCAGCTTGAAGCGGTGTGTCACCAGCGGCTTGAGGTCGACCCGGCCCGAGCCGACCACGTCCATCAAGCGGCGCATGCGCTCCTTGCCGCCGGGACACAGCGTGCTGACGATCTTCAGGTCGCCGAGGCCGGCGGAGAAGGCACCGAGCGGAATCCGCAGGTCGCTCGAATAGACGCCCAGGCTCGACAGCGTGCCGCCCGGCCGCAGCACCCTCAACGAGGACTCGAAGGTGCCCTGCGTGCCGAGCGCCTCGATCGCGACATCGGCGCCTCGCCCGTCGGTCAGCGCCATGATCTGCTCGACCGGGTCGCCCTGCCTGAAGTCGACGACGTGGTCGGCGCCGAGCGCGCGGGCGACGTCGAGCCGCTCGCGCACCGTGTCGACGCCGATGATCGTGGTCGCGCCCATCAGCTTGGCGCCGGCGACCGCGCACAGGCCGATCGGCCCCAGCGCGAAGACCACGACCGTGTCGCCGATCCTGACCTTGCCGCTTTCGGCACCCGAGAAGCCCGTGGACATGATGTCTGGACACATCAGCACCTGCTCGTCCGTGAGGCCGTCGGGGATCGGGCTGAGGTTGGCCATCGCATCCTTGACCAGCACGTACTCGGCCTGGCAGCCGTCGATGGTGTTGCCGAACTTCCAGCCGCCCATGGCCTTGAAGCCGTGCTTCGTCCCCGGCCCATCCTGCGAGCCGCAGCCGCAGAGGCAGGCGTAGCTGTGGCCACTGGGCGTGATGGCGCCGGCGATCACGCGCTGGCCTTCCTGGAACCCGGTGACCGCCGAACCCAGCTTGTCGATCACGCCCACTGGTTCGTGGCCGATGGTCAGGCCGCGCTCGACCGGGTATTCGCCCTTCAGGATATGGACATCGGTGCCGCAGATCGTCGTGGTGGTGACGCGCACCAGCGCATCCAGCGGCCCGACGTCGGGGATCGGTTTCTCATCGAGAACGATGCGACCCTTTTCAACAAAGATCGCGGCTTTCATCTTCTTCATGGCAAGGCCCTTTCGTCAATCGATTCCATTGGATCGCCATGTGCGCGGCGCGCCCTTGATCTCGCGCAACAGTGACCGGGAAAGCACTCGGCCGGCGGCCGCGCGCCGATTCACCCACCCGATGCCATGTACCCCATCCACGGCCAGTAGGTGAGCGCGAACACGAGCAGCAGCACGGTGGCCACCGCCGTGATCGCCAGCCCGGTGCGCACGAAGTCGCGCGCCTCGAAGGTGTCGGTGCCGTAGGCGATCATGTTCTGCGGTGCGTTCACCGGCAGGATGAAGCCGAAGCTCACCACGAACTGCAGCAGCATCGTCATTCCGACCACATTGAGGCCCGGCGTCTGCACGGCCGTGAGCACGCTGATGACGATCGGGATCATGGTCGACGCCAGTGCCGTGGCGCTGGCGAAGCCGAGGTGGATCACGATCAGGAACAGCGACAGCAGCATCAGGATCACGAAGGCGCCGGCCTGCTGCAGGCCCAGGTGATGCACGATCAGGTTCGCCAGCCAGTCGGCGGCGTGGGTCTTGAGCAGTGCCGTGCCGACGCTGATGCCCACGGCGAACAGCAGCACCGTGCCCCACGGGAATGCGCGCTGCGATTCCTTCCAGTCCATCACGCCCACGCGCGGCAGCAGCATCAGCGCGATCGCGGCGATGGTGGTCGACGAGGTGTCGAAGTCGTGCAGCACCTTCTCGGTCGACCAGAAGCCCAGCAGCGCAAGCACCAGCATGAGCAGCTTCCATTCGCGCCCGGTCATCGGACCGATCCCGTCGAGCTGCAGGCGGATGGTGGTCCTGCCGCCCTGGATCTCGGCCATCTCGGGCTTCAGCATCCGGGTCATGATGAAGTAGAGCGCGGCGCTGAGCAGCGCCGAGAAGGGCGCGCCGGCGACGAACCATTCGGTCCAGGTGATGTTGACCCCGAACTGCTTCTCGATGAAGCCGGTCGCCACCATGTTCTGCGCCGCCGCGGTCTTGATGCCGATGTTCCAGACGCTGGCGGTCTGCGCCGCGGTGATCACCAGCAGCGCCGCGAAGCGGCTGCGCTTGTCGACCTTGAATGCGAGGATGAAGCCCATCATGATCGGCATCAGGCAGGCCACGCGCGCCGTGGTGCTGGGCACGATGAAGGACAGCAGAAAGCCAACCGCCATGGCCCCGATCACGATGTGCCTGGTGCGCGCATCGACCTTCGACAGCACCATCAGCGCGATCCGCCGGTCGAGCCCGGTCGCGGTCATGGCCGCGGCGATGAAGCAGGCCGCCGCCACCAGCGCGACGGCGCTGCTGGCGAAACCCGACAGCGCCAGGCCCAGCGCGGCGGCGGTCCCCATGTCGGCGCCGTCCGGCCTGGCCGCATCGGGCGCATAGGCCAGCAGGAAGATCATCAGCGCGCCGATCACCACCGCGCTCACCGCATAATCGAGCGCCTCGGTCATCCAGACGATCACGGCGAAAGCGAGGATGCCGAGCATCACCTGCCCGGCCTGTGGCAACCCCTGGGCCGAAGGCATCCAGACGATTGCGATCAACGCCGCGAACGCGGCAACGAGTCCAGCGCGCTTGACGAAGGAGACGGGCGCCGGTCCGGCAGGCGAGGTGGGCGTAGCGATGGCGTTCATGGGGGCTCCCGGGCCTGGGTCTGAGACCCCTTCATCATCGACGCCGAGCCGGCGACGGCGGCTGATGTGGATCAAGCTGACGGCCCAGCCCCAGAAAGAGGAAAGCTACGATCCTCCCTGAAGAAATCGCGAACGGCCATGAGCTGCCCCACGTTCTATGCGAGCAACAGCCGTGAGGAGCGTGCCATCCCGGTGAAGTGGAACAACGGCGCGCAGACCGGCGGCATGGGGTGGGACGATCGTCAATCTCGCGCTCGGTCGCGTCGCAAGCGACCTGGCGATAGCCAGAGTCCTTCTCGGCCGGAACTCCGGGCCCGAACTCGATTTTCTCGACAGGGGCCATCTCAACGCCTACGGCCTCGACGGCTCGTTGATGCTGGACTACGAGCGCTATCGGTCCGAAAGCGAAATCGACGTCGAGCTGCGCTACACCAACATCCGGCTACAGAGTTATGGCAGCAGTTCGCCGGCGGTAAAGGGCCATGCCGACGCCATCACGGCCAGCCTGTGGAGCCGCTATCGGGCTCCGACCGGCTTCACGCTCGGGATTCTCGGTCGGCCTGGCAGTCAGCTTCTAGCGCACCGCCCACAGATACGCGCGCAATGTCGATGGCAGATGTCCATGCTGCTCAGCCAGCCGCTCGGCGGATGGCCTCGAGAACATCGGCCCCGGTATCGTTCTTGCGAAAGTAGGCCGCACAGCCGACGGCTTGCGCCGCAGCGCGCATTTCCCGGTCGTCGTGCGCGGTGATGAAAATGAACGGCGCGTGTCCGCCTTCCGCAACCAGGCGCTGGGCCAGTTCGATTCCCGACATCCCCCCGAGCTGGACATCGAGAACGAGGCAGTCGAACCGGGGCTGCTTCGTGTCTGCGAGGAACGCTTCTGCCGAGCCATAGGTGATCGGCTGCATGCCCGACGCACGCAGCAGCCTGCCAAGAGATCGGCAAAGGCTCTCGTCGTCATCGACGACAGCGACATAGATGGGGATGATGGTGCTCATCGGAGGTCTACGTGCACTTTGGGCGCCTCCGAACCCTTTGTCTACTGCCCCTTAGGGAAGGTCGGCGCGGCCGCCGTCAATACACCTGCCTCCTGCGACAGTCGTGTAAGCGCCGCGACGGACCCCACCCCCAGTTTCATCATGATCGCCGTGCGGTGCAGTTTCACGGTGCGTTCGTTGATTCCCAGATCGCCGGCAATCTGCTTGTTGAGCCGGCCCCGCAGAACGTGGGAGAGTACCTCGAACTCTCGCACCGACAGTGCGCTGAAGCGTTCCTCCAGCTCGCGTTGGCGTGCCCTCGCCTGGCGCTCATGCCCGTCTCGCGCCAGGGCCCGCCGTACCGCGTCGAGCAGTTCTTCCTTGGGGGCTCGCTTTTCCAGAAAGTCCTCCGCGCCGCCGCGCATCGCGCGCACCGTCGAAGCAATGTCGCCGTGGCCGGTAAGAAAGAGCAGCGGCAGCGGGTTGCGCGTCAGCGCGAGCGCCGATTGCAGATCGAGCCCATTCAATCCGGGCATCTGCAAATCCGCCACCACGCAACCCCGCGCGTTGCTGTCGCACTGCGCAAGAAATTCACTCGCAGACGGGAAGGTCTTCACGGTGAAACCACTCACGAGCAGCAATCGGGACGTGGCGGTGAGAAACGACACGTCGTCGTCGACAATGTGGACGGTAGGTTCGCTCGCTTTCATGCTGCGGCGAGTTCCAGCCCAACCGACAGCCTGAAACGGAGACCGGCGCAGGCGCCATCGCGTCGGCCACGATCGTGGATCCGGGCTCGGCAATCGAATGATTTTTTCAACTTCACGGTCCTCCATTCAGCAAAATCGGGCCTGATCTACGCAAGTTGATCGCGGCCAAGCACAGCGTTCCCCAGTTTCGGAAAACCACGATCTTGGCTCTGAGCGGCAGTTCTGTCTCGAGCGTGCGAGCTTACTGCGCCGCCGAGAAACGTGGACTGATGACTCGCCGGCTACTTCCCGAAAGGGAAGGTGTGCGTCGACGCCATTGTCACTATCCTCAGCACTGAAACGAACCGCAAGGCGCAGTGCCTGTCCAGCGAGCAGATCAATGCGCCCGCGATCCGGGCCTGTGTTCATCAATGTCGAAGAAGGAAATCAGCAATGATCCAACTCCAACGCTCCGCCTGCACATTGCTGGTCGCGCTGGGCCTGTCGCTGATGGCGGAGGCAAATGCACAGCAAGCTCCACCCACCAAGCCCGCCAGATCCGCCGCCAAGTCAGCCCAGCCCGAACTCGAAGCCAAGGCGATCGACCTCCTGCGCGCGATGGGCGGTGCTCTGACGACCGCCAATTCGGTGTCGTTCACGGCCGTCGCCACCTACGAGAGCCCGAGCAGTGTCGGCCCCGCGCTGGCCTACGGAACCACTTCCGAGGTGTTGCTGCAGCGCCCCGACAGGCTGCGCGTGCTCACTCTCGGCGACGGGCCCGCCTCGGAGTTCTCCTACGACGGCAAGACCATCACCGCCTTCGCGCCGGCCGAGAACCTGGTGGCCGTCGCGCCAGCCCCGCCCACCATCGACGCCATGCTCAAGCAGGCTTTCGACAATGCCGCGATCTACTTCCCCTTCGCCGACGTCGTCGGCAGCGACCCCTTCAAGGCGCTCACCGAGGGCCTCACCAAGGCCTTCTACATCGGCCCGTCGAAGGTCGTCGGCGGCACCACCACCGAGATGGTGGCTATCGCCAGCGACCAGATGTTCATGCAGATCTGGATCGGCGCCGACGACAAGCTGCCGCGCAAGATGCGCGCGGTGTTCCGTGGCGACCCGTTGCTGCTGCACCACCAGGTGGAGCTGTCCAACTGGAAGCTCGACCCGGTGATCGCGGCCGAGGCTTTCGCGGCGGTCAATGCGGCCAATGCGAAGAAGATCGGCTTCGCGGTGCCGAAGCCACCGGCGGCGGCGAAGAAGGCCACCAAGACCAAGTAAGGAGAACGAACCATGACGAATACCAAGGTCCTTCTTCCCGTGCTGGTCGCGTTGCTCATCGCGGCTGGCTTCCATGAACCGGCGGCCGCCTGGGCCAGCGCCAACCGCTTCGGCGGCCATTCCTATGGCGGCTGGGGTGGCGCCACGCATGTCAACCGCTGGGGCGGATCCACCTCGCGCAGCTGGGACGGCGCCGTCAGCCACTCCAACATCTACGGCGGGCATTCCGCCGGGGTACCGGGTTACGGCGCCGTGCACACGACTGCCGGAGGCTTCAGCACCTACCGCCCGCCGGCCTACGGCTACGCGGGCTATGCGCCCTACCACGCACCGGTGGCGGTGCCGTACTACCACGCGGGCTGCTACAACTGCGCCGGCGCGGTCGCTGCGGGTGCGGTCGTCGGCCTGGCCGCCGGCGCCGCGGTCGCCAGTGCTGCGCGCCCGGTCTATTCAATGGGCGTGAACTATGCGACCGTGCCGCCCGACGCGGTGATCGTGAGTCAGGCCGGCATCACCTACTACCAGGTCGGCAGCACTTGGTTCCGGCCGTACTACGGCGCCAACGGCGTGTACTACACCGTCGTACCGGCTCCTTACTGATGAACGACTGCCCCTCCAGGACACTGCGCGAGATCGCGCAGCTCACCCATCCCTCCCTCGTCTGCCTCGTGCTGGCCACGTAGCGCCGATAGGCGCGATCTGCAGGACCCCAGCAGATCCGCTCGACCCTGAAGGTGGCACGGTACTCGCCGATGAAGTCCCTCAAGACGCTTGCGCGAAGCCTGGTGAACGTTGTTGCCTGGTCGGCGGCCGTCATCCTGGTCTGCGAATGGCCTCGGGCTCAAGACCTTCAGGCATCCTTCCTGGTGTCGCGGCGTAGAGGATTTCGATGGGCGCCACCGAGCGACCGCAATGAAAGTCGGAGCAGCCCTTGAATCCGACACGCGCGTGCTCAGCTCGGCGAGAAGCCTTTTTTCAAGCGCGGACTCCGAACCGCTACTTCGACGCAACGATCCCTGGCGGCTGCCAGCTGCCGGCGCCGGCGGGAAGAATCGAAGGCGGCGTGGCCTTCGGCCAGTAGAGACGCATCACCAGATAGACCGTGTCGTCGGGCGCCGGCAACCAGTTGGCCTCCTTGGCCTTGCCCGGCGACTCCTTCTGGATGTACAGCGTCAGCGAGCCATCCGCGTTCTTCTTCATCGTCGACAGCATCGGCGAATTGATCAGATAGCGATTGATCGGATTCTTGATCAGCAGCTGGCTCTTGCCGTCGTACATGGTCACCGACCAGAAGGCATTGACTGGCGGCAGCTTGCCGGCCGGGAAGGTCAGCGTGTAATTGTGCTTGCTGGTATCGAGCGTCTGGCCGGCGCCGTCGGTGCGCGTGTAGGGGTACATCGCCTCGACGGCGTCATTGCCGTAGAGGCCGCCCTTCGCGGCGCCGGCACGCATCAGCCAGTCGGCCTTGTAGAACGCCTGGTCGCCGAAGAACGCGCCGACGTTCCAGCCGTTGATCTTCTTCATCCCGCCCGAGAGGAACTTGTCCACCTGGTCGTCGCCGGCCTTCATGCCGAGCAGGACCGCGCCCTTGTGCTCGAGCGAGAGGTCTTTGAATTCGAAGCTCCGGCCGGGGCCCACCCCGATGCTGGCCAGCTTGGCCCGGATCTCCTTGTCGTCAGCCGAAGGCGGCACATACTGCAGCGCGGCCGACAGGTACTCGAAGAAGTTGGCCTTGATGCCACCCGTCGTGGCCGGCACGAAATCGATCTTCGGCGCAGCAGGCGGCGGGGGTTGATGGAGGAATGCGGAAAGCGGCTGGATCTTGTAGCCCGCCTGCACCTTCTCGACGTTCGGCATGTCGGCCGGATTGAACAGCTGGGTGCGGATCAAGGTCAGCGCGAAGGGGGTCGTGGAGTTGAACACCTTCTTGATGCCCGGGGGCGTCGCACCCTTCCAGTCGGGGCCTGCAACCAGATAGTTCCCAGGCGCGCTTCCGGTTGCCCGGCTCCCGATGTAGCCGTAGTTGTAGGTGTTGCCGTCGATCAACTGAACCGAGTAGTAGCGCTTGCTCGAGACCGCCGGCACCGTGATCACGAGCGGCTCGGCGCGCAGGTCGGCCCAGAGAATCGAATAGGGCGTGTCGCTGTTGGGCGTGATGACGGCCGTGTCAGCGGGCGTCGCGACCCGATGCTCGTTGTGCAGTTGGTTGAAGGGCGCCTTGAACTGGCTGGACTTGGTGTCCACCGCGAACTCGTTCATCACGGCGTAGTTCATGACCAGCGGCAAGCCATAGACAAAGCCTTCCTCGGCGATCGCCTTGGTCTGCTCGAGACTCGGCGCGGGTATGCCCTTGGCCACATCCGTCTTGGCTGCCTGCGCGATCGGATCGGTCTTGCTGGCGCAGCCAACCGTCAGGCTGATCGCTCCGGCGACCACCGCGAGCCATTTCACTAATTCCGCTTTCATGCTTGCCTTTCTGCCTTGAAGATCGTGATCCGTGCACCGTTGCAACGGTCCGCGCGATGATGACACCGGCTCCAATGGGTTGGCAACTGCCCTTTAGGGAGGGTCGACAGGCCCACGCAAGCGCGGTCCTCCTCGAACGAGAAACATCAGTTCGGGCGAATAGGAGAGTCAAGATGCTCCAGACCACGCTTTCAGACTTCGGCGCGATTCATCTGTGTATCGCACTTGCCTGACGGATCGCGCAGGCGCAGGCGTAGCCATTGCGGGCCCGTCGGCCGGTGAGACCGGTAGCGTCACGCGCAGGCTGGCGCCGCCACCTTCGACGTTCTCGGCCCACAGTCGCCCTCCATGTGCCTCGACCAGTGTGCGGGAGATCGACAGGCCCATACCCATCCCGGTCGGCTTGGTGGTAAAGAACGACCCAAAGATCTGTTCAAACCGGTCCTTCGGAATACCGGAACCCGTGTCGTTGACAGCGATCTCGACCGTCTCGGTGCCTCGATGCATCGCGGTGACCACAATGCTTCGCACTTTGTGTGTTGCTTCATCGATCGCGTCCATGCCGTTGGAGATAAGGTTGAGCAGCACTTGCTGCAGATGGATGCGATCGCCAAGAACCGGCGGCAGATGGTGCGCAACTTCCAATTCCACGCGAATGTGGCGCGCCGCGGCGTCGGGACGGACCAATGCGGTGACATCCTCCAGGAGGTCACGCACCTCCAATGGCATGACCTCCACCTCGTGGCGCCGCAGCATGGCGCGCATGCGATCGATCACGAGTCCCGCGCGCTGGTCATCGGCGAGGATGTCGTCGACAATCGCGCGGATCTCTTCGAGGTCCGCGTGACCGGATTGCAACATGAGTGCTGCGGCTTCGGCATTGCGCAGGATGGCGCCCAGCGGCTGGTTGAGTTCGTGAGCCAGAGAAGCCGCCAGCTGCCCCATCACGGACACACGGCCTGCATGAGCGATCTCGTGCCGCAGACGCAGCATTTCCTGCTCGGCTTCCTTGCGTGCGGTGATGTCGCTGCAGGCGCCCCGGCTACGGACAGCGCGCTGGCATTCGAATTCGAATTGTCCTTGCGCCGAGAGCCACCGCGTACTGCCATCGGAAACGCAGACGCGAAACTCCGTCTGATAGTGGCCAACCCTTTCCCCTCCCGCCTCGGAGAACGCCAGGCGCACCATGTCGCGGTCGTCGGCATGCACCTTCAATAGCAACGACTCCAAATCCATTGGCTCGCTAGGCGAAAAGTCGAACAGCTGCCGAGTCCTCGGGCTCGCCCAGAAGGTATCGCAAGCGACATCACGCATCCAGAGGCCCAGGTTCGCGGCTTGCGTGGCGAGCGTCATGCGCTCCTCGCTTTCGCGCAACGCATGCAGCAGTCTCGCCGCGTGACGCACGTTGCGACTCAGTTCGTAGGCCATCGCGAACACAATGCCCAAAGAGAACAAGCTGACCATGATCGGCGCCTCGACAAAGCCCCAGAACACCAGCACCGCTTGAGCGACACCACCCAGGGCGAAGAAGCAGGCCGTGCCACCGATCGTGAGCGCAGTGGCCCTGTTGCCGCGGCGCCAGGCCGAGAGACTGGCATCCAAGACAAAAATCGCGAGCAGACACATCGTCAACTGGCCGACCAGCATCCACGGATTGGGCGTCCCGATGCCGACCGAGACGTTCTCGCCCAGGAACGGAATGGCGCGCAACGCCGAGATCTCCTTGAAGTTCAGTGACCGACCGCTCAGGAAGTTGGGAAACAACGTGAAGGTCCGCAGCACGATGACTGTCCACCCCAACCAAGCGCGACCGCTTTTGAGATAGCTGCGCACGAAGCCGACCAGCGATACGGTGATGAGCCAGGCCGCCACCTGTCCCATGCGATGCGCGAGGGCATATTCATCCGGCCCCTGCGCTTTCATGGCGACGAGTTCGCAGAAAGCAAGCGCAGCGGTCGCCACCGCCAAGACCGAGAAGAACAAACTCGGCCAGGCTGCCCGATCCTTCACCCACACCGGCAGATGCACGGCAGCCAGCATGAGGCACGCGGACCCGACCATGGCCCAAACAATGGTGACCCAACTCATGAAAACTCCATTCGGCGACCAAGCCCAATTCTCGTCTGGGTCGAGTGACGTGACTTGAGAGGATACCGAAGGGCAGTATGACGACGGCGCTCCCGGCCTCGAAGACGGGATTCATGGCGGTGCACAAGCTCATCGACGCGTTCCGGTGCTGCTGCACCGGAACGGACATGCGTCAGTTCACGAGTTCGAGATCTGCGGCACTGCGGCCCGGTCCTTCCGGGCGCTCAGCGCCAGCTTCCCTGAGTGCCATTTCGAAGAACCAGCGTCCGCGATGCCAAAAATCCGACTCGGCCGATGGGTGGCTCATTGGAGCAGGACGCGAGCGGCCTCGCCATTGCCCTGGATGAAGACCCGCTGACCCACTCGCAGTCCGGGCATC
>NZ_JBFUCJ010000050.1:0-44273 GCF_056405295.1 Variovorax sp. P1_H2
CTTTAGCACAGAAAAGGCCGGCGCCGGGCCGCCCCAAGGCGGCCTGCGGCCCCCTCGGGGGGCAGCGAGTACACGAAGTGACGGAGCGTGGGGGCCATTTCAGGCGGTACCGCCGACCGTCAATCCGTCGATCCGCAGCGTCGGCTGGCCGACGCCCACAGGCACGCTCTGGCCCTCTTTGCCGCAGGTGCCGACACCCGAATCGAGCGCCATGTCGTTGCCGATCATGGTGACGCGCGTCAGTGCATCGGGGCCGTTGCCGACGAGGGTCGCGCCCTTCACCGGGTACTGGATCTTGCCGTTCTCGACCCAGTAGGCCTCGCTGGC
This sequence comes from Variovorax sp. P1_H2, assembly GCF_056405295.1. Taxonomy (NCBI): domain Bacteria; kingdom Pseudomonadati; phylum Pseudomonadota; class Betaproteobacteria; order Burkholderiales; family Comamonadaceae; genus Variovorax; species Variovorax sp. P1_H2. The sequence goes on from NZ_JBFUCJ010000050.1 coordinate 328, forward strand.
CGAGAACACGAACTTGCCGCTCGTGATGTCGACCTGGCCGCCGCCGAAGTTGGTGGCGTAGAGGCCCTTCTTGATGCTGGCGACGATTTCCTCCGGCACCCGGTCGCCGCCGAGCATGTAGGTGTTGGTCATGCGCGGCATCGGCGCATGGGCGTAGCTCTCGCGCCGGCCGTTGCCGGTCGGCTTGGCCTTCATGAGGCGAGCGTTGAGCGAATCCTGGATGTAGGCCTTGAGGATGCCGTCCTCGATCAGCACGTTGCGCTGGGTCGCGTTGCCCTCGTCGTCGACGTTGAGCGATCCGCGGCGGTCGGCGATGGTGCCGTCGTCGAGCACGGTGACGCCCTTGGCCGCCACGCGCTCGCCGATGCGCCCCGAGAAGGCGCTCGAGCCCTTGCGGTTGAAGTCGCCTTCGAGCCCGTGGCCGATGGCCTCGTGCAGCAGGATGCCGGGCCAGCCCGGCCCGAGCACGACGGTCATTTCGCCGGCCGGCGCCGGGCGCGAATCGAGATTGGTCAGGGCCGACTTGACGGCCTGGTCGACATACTCGGCGATGTGCGCGTCATCGAAGTAGGCCAGGCCGAAACGCCCGCCGCCGCCGCCGGAACCGACTTCGCGGCGGCCGTTCTGTTCGGCGATCACGGTGACCGACAGGCGCACCAGCGGCCGGATGTCGGCGGCCAGGGTGCCGTCGGCGCGCGCCACCAGCACCACGTCGTATTCGCTCGCCAGCCCGGCCATGACCTGGGCCACGCGCGGATCGCGCGATCGGGCCAGCTGCTCGACCTTCTCGAGCAGCTTGACCTTGGCGGTGCTGTTCAGCGTCGAGATCGGGTCGACGCCGTTGTAGAGCGAGCGGCTGCCGGCGATCTTGCGCGTCGGCGCCTTGACCCGCGCGTTCTTGCCGGCGGCCGAGATGCTGCGCACGGTGCGTGCGGCATCGAGCAGCGAGGCTTCGGAAATGTCGTCCGAATAGGCGAAGGCCGTCTTCTCGCCGCTGACCGCGCGCACGCCGACGCCCTGGTCGATGCTGAAGCTGCCGGTCTTGACGATTCCCTCCTCGAGGCTCCAGCCCTCGCTGCGGGTGTACTGGAAGTAGAGGTCGGCGTCGTCCACCTGGTGCGCCTTGATCTCGGCGAGCGCACGCGACAGGTGCGATTCGTCGAGGCCGAAGGGCGTGAGCAGGAGCTGTTGCGCCGTGACGAGGCGCTCGATGGTGGGTTCGCGGGAGATCATGCCGGGATTCTATGGCTCCCCCCCAGGTCGCGCTCACTTCGTGTAGCGCTCCCACCCCCTGCCGGGGGCAACACCAGCGGCCCGGCGAAGCCGGTTCCGCGGTGTTCCACGAACGGGCCTGGCTGCGCCGGCCAAGGAAATCGGCGCTGTCACTCTTATACGGCTGCGCGCAGCGCGTCTGTTCGGGGGCTGCCGCGGAACCGGMTTTGCCGGGCCGCCGGCAGCGCCCCCTGAAAGGGGGTGGGCGGCTACACGCAGTGAGCCAACCTGGGGGTCAGCTTTGTATCATTCGCTTGGCACGGGAAATGGACATCAGGATGCCCAGCCCCAAGCCCAGCGTGACCATCGCGGTGCCGCCGTAGCTGATGAAGGGCAGCGGCACGCCCACCACCGGCAGGATGCCGCTCACCATGCCCATGTTCACGAAGGCGTAGGTGAAGAAGATCATCGTGACCGCGCCCGCGAGCAGCCGCGAGAACAGCGTCGGCGCATCGAGCGCGATCGCCAGGCCGCGGAAGATCAGGAAGATGAAGGCGGCGATCAGCGCCAGGTTGCCGGCCAGCCCGAATTCCTCGGAATAGGCGGCGAAGATGAAGTCGGTGGTGCGCTCGGGGATGAACTCGAGGTGGGTCTGCGTGCCCTGCATGAAGCCCTTGCCGCCGATGCCGCCGGAGCCGATCGCGATCATGCCCTGGATGATGTGGAAGCCCTTGCCGAGCGGGTCCTTGGTCGGGTCCAGCAGGGTGCAGACACGCTGCTTCTGGTATTCATGCAGGATCTTCCAGTCGAAGCCGTTGGCGCACAGCTGGGATTCGAAGCCGACGATCAGCGCCACCACGATCAGGCCGATCACCACGGGCGGCACGATCAGCTTCCACGACAGCCCGGCAAAGAAGATCACCGACAGCCCGGTCGCCAGCACCAGCAGCGCGGTGCCGAGGTCGGGCTGCTTCATGATCAGCCCGACCGGCACCGCCAGCAGCACCGTCGCAACGACGAAATCGAGCGGCCGCAACTGGCCCTCGCGGCGCTGGAACCACCAGGAAAGCATCAGCGGCATCGCGATCTTGAGGATCTCGCTGGGCTGGATCACGACGCCGACGTTGATCCAGCGCTGGGCGCCCTTCTTGGTGATGCCGAACATCGCCACCGCCACCAGCAGGGCCACGCCGACGGTGTAGAGCGGCACGGCGGCGGTCATCAGGCGCTGCGGCGGCACCTGCGCCACCACGAACATGATGAAGCCGGCCAGCAGCATGTTGCGGCCGTGGTCGACGAAGCGGGTGCCATGGTCGTAGCCGGACGAGTACATGGTCAGCATGCCGGCGCAGGCCAACAGCAGCACGGCGAAGGCGAGGAAGCCGTCGAAGCCCTGGAACACGGGCAACAGGCGCCGCGCGAGCGAAGGTTGGTTGAAGACGGCCGACATGGGGCGCAATTATCCCCGCCCGGGGCCCGTCCGAAGGGCTCCAGGGGCATTTTCGGGCCCGGTTCCCGATAATCGCGGCATGCCGCCCACCACCCACCTGCTCTATCTCCACGGCTTCCGCTCCTCGCCGCGGTCGACCAAGGCCAGCCAGATGGCGCGTCGCGTCGCCAGCCAGCACCCGAACCTGCGCTGGTGGTGCCCGCAGCTGCCGCCCTCRCCGCGCGAGGCGATCGGGCTCGTGATGCGGGGCATCGCCGATTGGCCGCGCAGCTCGATGGCGGTCGTGGGTTCCTCGCTCGGCGGCTTCTATGCCACCTATGTCACTGCCACCACCTATTGCCGGGCGGTGCTGCTGAACCCGGCGGTCGATCCGGCCCGCGACCTGGTGCGCCATATCGGCGAACAGACCCTCTGGCACGATCCGTCCGAACATTTCCATTTCCGGCCCGAGTACATCGCCGAGCTGCGCGCGCTCGAGGCCGGCCCGCTGGACCGCCCGGAGCAGGTCTTCGCGATCATCGCCAAGGGCGACGAGGTGCTGGACTGGCGCGACATGTCGGACCGCTATCCGGGCAGCCGGCTGAAGATCCTGGAGGGCGGCGACCATGCCCTGTCGGATTTCGAGACCCAGCATCTCGACGACGTCCTCGCCTTCATCAACCCGGTCTGAACGCCTGGCCGGGCCGCGCATGGGACAATCCGCGCCATGTTTGTATTGTTCGAAGAAGCCGGCAAATACCTGGGCGGCCGCGTCCTGTCGGAGGCCGAGGCCTCGGCGCAGGTCGAGCTCGAGACCGGCAAGCGGGTCAAGGTCAAGGGCGCCAACATCGTGCTGCGCTTCGAGAAGCCGTCGCCGGCCGAGCTGATCGCCGAAGGGCGCGCGCTGGCGGCCACGGTCGACCTCGACCTGGCCTGGGAATTCGCGCCCGAGGGCGAATTCGGTTTCGACGAACTGGCCGCAGAGTATTTCCAGGCCCGTCCGACCCTGGCGCAGCAGGCGGCGGCACTGCTGGCGCTGTTCGACGCCCCGCACTATTTCCGCCGCGCCGGCAAGGGCCGCTTCAAGAAGGCGCCGGCCGAGATCATCCAGCAGGCGCTGGCCGCAATCGAGAAGAAGAAGCTGGTCCAGGCGCAGATCGCCGAATGGGCCGGCCAGCTGGCCGCCGGCGTCTGCCCGGCGCCGGTGCGCGAGCAGCTGTTCAAGATCCTCTTCAAGCCCGACAAGAACGCGCCCGAGTACAGGGCGGTGGTCGATGCCGCCCGCGCCACCCAGCGCCCGCCGCTCGAGCTGCTGAAGCAGGCCGGCGCGATCGACTCGGCCTACCAGTTCCACTGGCGCCGCTTCCTGTTCGAGAACTTCCCCAAGGGCACCGGCTTCCCGTCGCTGCAGGCGCCGGCGATCGCCGACGAGCTGCCGCTGGCAGCGGTGCAGGCCTTCTCGATCGACGATTCGCAGACCACCGAGATCGACGACGCGCTGTCGGTCCAGGGGCTCGGCAGCGGCACCGTGGTGGTCGGCGTCCACATCGCAGCGCCCGGCCTGGCCCTGATGCCGGGCGGTGCCATCGACCAGGTGGCGCGCACGCGCATGTCGACCGTCTACATGCCGGGCCACAAGATCACGATGCTGCCCGACCACGTGGTCGAGGCCTACACCTTGCAGGAAGGGCGCGACTGCCCGGCCGTCTCGCTCTACGCCACCTTCGACGAGGCGTCGCTGGCGCTGAAAGGCACCGAGACCCGGCTCGAACGGGTGCCGATCGTCGCCAACCTGCGCCATGACCAGCTCGACACCGTGATCAGCCAGCCATGGCTCGAAGACGCATCGGTCGGCGCCGCCGACACGCCCGCGATGCTGGCGCCGCTGCGCGCGCCGCTGTCCTTCCTGTTCAGGCTGGCGAAGCAGCTCAAGGCGCAGCGCGAGGTGGTGCGCGGCAAGCCCGAGAACTTCAGCCGGCCCGACTACACCTTCCGCCTGGTCGGCCACGAGGGCGAGCCGACCGGCAACGAAGAGGTGCAGATCGGCACCCGGCAGCGCGGCGCGCCGCTCGACCTGATCGTCTCCGAGGCCATGATCCTGGCCAACAGCAGCTGGGGCGGCTGGCTCGGCGAGCTCGGCGTGCCCGGCCTCTACCGCAGCCAGGCCAGCCTGGCGCCCGGCATCAAGGTGCGCATGGGCACGCGGGCCTTGCCGCACGCCGGCCTGGGCGTGAAGAGCTACGCCTGGAGCACGTCCCCGCTGCGCCGCTACACCGACCTCGTGAACCAGTGGCAGATCATCGCGGCGGCCCGCCACGGCAAGACCGCCGCGCTGGCGGCGCCGTTCAAGCCCAAGGATGCCGACCTGTTCTCGATCCTCTCGGGCTTCGATGCCGCCTACAGCACCTACAACGGCCACCAGGGCGGCATGGAACGCTTCTGGACCCTCAAGTACCTGCAGCAGCAGGGCATCACCGAGCTCGAGGCGACCCTGATCAAGGAGCTGCCGAACGGCGCCCTGGTGCGTGCCGACTCCCTGCCGCTGGTGTTCGAGGTGGCCGGCACGCAGGGCCTGCCGCGCGGCGCCCGGGTGCGCGCGCGGCTCGGCGAGATCGACGAGATCGCGCTCGACGTGCACGGCACCGTCATCGAGCGGCTCGACACCGCGCCGGCCGATGCGCAGGCCGAGGACGAGAGCGGCGAGGACGAGGAAGACGTCGCCGGCCCGATCGCCATCGCCGTCGACCTGGCCGACAGCGAGGCCGCACCGGAGAACGCACCGGCATGAACCTGCGCGACCTCAGCACGCTGCAGATCGCGCTCGGCGTGTCGGTCGTCGCGCACGCCGCATTGCTGACGGTGCGCTTCGTCGACCCGGAGTCCTTCAACCGGGTCTTCAAGGAGACGCCGCTCGAGGTGATCCTGGTCAACGCCAGGACCAACGAGCGGCCGGACAAGGCCCGCGCGATCGCCCAGGCCTCGCTGGCCGGCGGCGGCGACCTCGACAAGGGGCGCGCCACGAGTCCGCTGCCGCCGTCCACCTTCACCGCCATCGGCGACTCGATGGAGGATGCCCAGCGCCAGGTCGAGGCGATGCAGCAGCAGCAGATGCTGTTGCTGGCCCAGATCAAGCAGCAGCTCGCCAGCATGCCGGTGCCCGATCCGCGGGCCCAGGGCAACCCGAGCGAGGCCGCGGCCCGCGAAGAGAAGCGGCGCCAGCTGGTCGAGCTGCTGGCCGAGATCGAGCGCCGCGTCAACGAGGAGAACGCGCGGCCCAAGAAGCGCTACATCAGCCCGGCCACGCGCGAGGCCGCCTACGCCGCCTATGTCGATGCGCTGCGCCGCAAGATCGAGGTCCGCGGCACCGAGAATTTCCCCGAAGCCGCCGGCAAGAAGCTGTACGGCGAGCTGACCATGATGGTGACCGTCAACCACGACGGCTCGATCCTGTCGACCGACATCGTCGAGAGCTCCGGCGACCGCACGCTCGACCGGCGCGCACAGGCCATCGTGCGCAGCATCGGCGGATTCGGCAAGTTCACCGACGCGATGCGCCGCCAGGCCGACCAGATCGTGCTGCCCTCGCGCTTCAAGTTCACCCGCGACGAGACGCTGGAGACCCAGCTCTCGGCCAGACAATGAGCGTAGCGCCGGGCCGCCCCAAGCAAGCTCGTACCCCCTCGGGGGGCAGCGAGGACACGAAGTGCCGAGCGTGTGGGCTTCAATGCGCAGCGCCCGGCCGCTCCCAAGCAAGCTCGCACCGCAGTGCGAAGCACGGAGCTTTGATTTTGAGCATGCAACGATGACCGACCTGTACTGCGTGATGGGCCACCCGGTCGAGCACAGCCGCTCGCCCTGGATCCATGCGCGCTTCGCCGAACTGACCGGCCAGCAACTCCAGTACGGCCGCCGACTGGCGCCGCTCGACGACTTCGCCGGCGCGGTGGCGGCGTTCCGGGCCGAGACCACGGGCACGGCGCGCGGCTGCAACGTCACGGTGCCCTTCAAGTTCGAGGCCGCCGCGCTCTCGCAGCACCTGACGCCCCGCGCCGCGCTGGCCCAGGCGGTCAACGTGCTGAGCTTCCGCGACGATGGCGTGCACGGCGACAACAGCGACGGCATCGGGCTGGTCAACGACATCACGCGGCACGCCGGCGTCGCGCTGAAGGACCGCGACCTGCTGCTGCTGGGCGCCGGCGGCGGCGCGGCCGGCGTGCTCGGCCCGCTGCTCGAAGCCGGTCCGCGGCGCGTGGTCGTGGCCAACCGCACGCTCGGCAAGGCGATCGCGCTGGTGCAGCGGCACGCGGCGCTCGCGCTGCAGCACCACGTGTCCCTGGAAGCACAGCCGCTCGATGCCGTACCCGGCGACTTCGACGTGCTGGTCAACGCCACCGCGTCGAGCCTCGGCGGCGATGCCGTGCCGGTGCCGGCCAGCGTGCTGAAGCCCGGGTCTTTGGCCGTCGACATGATGTACGGCCCGGCGGCTGCCGGTTTCATGCAATGGGCGCGCGACCACGGCGCAGTGCCGCGCGACGGCCTCGGCATGCTGGTCGAGCAGGCCGCCGAGGCCTTCGAGATCTGGCGTGGCGTGCGACCGCCGACGGCGCCGGTGCTGGCCGAGCTGCGCGCCCTCGTCGAGGCCCGGTGAGGGCCGTCCCGCGCCTGGTGGGCTGCGTGCTGATCGCGGCCTTGGCGCTGCAGCTCTTCTTCATCCTGCGGATCGCCGCGATGGCGGTGATCGACCCGCAGTCGACGACCTTCCAGCGCTCCGAGGCCTGGCATCTCGCCACCCAGGGGCGCAGCAACGGCGGGCGCGAATGGCGCCAGCAGTGGGTGCCCTACCACCAGATCTCGGACACGCTCAAGCGCGCGGTGATCGCCAGCGAGGACAGCGAGTTCGTCTACCACCAGGGCGTGGAGTGGGAGGCGATCGAGCGGGCCCGCCAGCGCAATGCCAAGGCCGAGGAGCTCGCTGCGAAGCGCGCCGCGCAGATGCGCGCACGCGGCAAGGAGCCGCGCCCGGCGCCGCTGCGCGGCGGCTCGACCATCACGCAGCAGCTGGCCAAGAACCTGCTGCTGTCGGGCGAGCGCACGATGCTCAGAAAGGGCCAGGAACTGGTGCTGACCACCGCGCTCGAGCTCTTCCTGGGCAAGGAACGGATCCTGGAGATCTACCTCAACAACGTCGAGTGGGGCGAAGGCATCTTCGGCGCCGAGGCCGCGGCGCAGCACTACTTCAACAAGCCCGCTTCACGCCTCGGCGTCAACGAAGCGGCGCGGCTCGCCGTGATGCTGCCGAGCCCGAAGTTCTTCGAGCGCCGCCAGGGCTCGGGCTATCTGGCGAGCCGAACGGCAACCATCGCAGCACGCATGCCGGCCGCGGAAGTACCTTGAGCTCGCCCCCAGGTTGCCCGGACACGAAGTGCCGGGCAACCCGGGGGCGAGCCACCTATGATCAGCGCCATGCTTGCCAAGTTCATGGGGTGGGGACTGCTGGCCTTGATCCGGCTGCTCACGGGTGCCCAGGCACGCTGGTGGGGCTGCCCGCCCAAGGCCGAGCAGCGCATCTATTTCGCCAATCACCAGAGCCACCTCGACCTCGTGATGATCTGGGCCGCCCTCCCCGAGGAGCTGCGCAGCATCACGCGGCCGATCGCCGCACGCGACTACTGGGCCAACACGCCGTTCAAGCGCTGGATCACGACCGAGGTGTTCAACGCGATCTATGTCGAGCGCGGCGGCGGCGCGCCGGTGGTGCCGCCGGCGCCGCCCGAGCCGCGGCCCACCGAGCGGATCGAGCCGTCGTTCGACGATGCGTCGGCGCCGGTCGCGACGGCCGAGCCCGGCAGCGCCCAGTTCGAGATCCCGCTGTCGCCGCCGGCGCCCGAGCCTTCGCCCCTCGCGCCCCCGGGCAGCGCGGAGGCGCTGGCCCCCTTGCAACCCTTGATCGAAGCGCTGCACAGCGGCGACTCGATCATCATCTTTCCCGAGGGCACGCGGGGTCACACGGGCGAGCCGCAGAAGTTCAAGTCGGGGCTCTTCACGCTGGCCCGGATGTTCCCCGAGGCGGTGCTGGTGCCGGCCTGGATCGACAACGTGCAGCGCGTGATGCCCAAGGGCGAGGTGGTGCCGGTGCCGATCCTGTGCTCGGTGACCTTCGGCGCGCCGATCCGGCTCGAGGAGGGCGAGGAGCGCCGCCCCTTCTTGGACCGGGCGCGCGAGGCGGTGGTCGCGCTGCGCAACGTCTAGGGCCTGCCTGCACATGAACCAGTACCTGCGCAATCTCTCCCCGACCCACCAGGTCGCGGCCCTGTTCGTGATCGTCTTCGGGCTGCTGGTCATCGTCAGCACGGCGGCCTTCATGCTGAGCTTCAAGGAACGACGCAATCCGGTCCACGACGAGATCTGGCAGCGCGAGCTGCTCCACTTCCGCCTGCTGCTGCGCACCACCTGGTTCATGGCGGTGGTCTTCTGGATCGGCTGGGCGCTGGGCGAAACCGTCGCGACGCTGCTGTTCGCGCTGATCGCCTTCCTGGCGCTGCGCGAGTTCATCACCTTGTCGCCGACCCGGCGCGGCGACCACCGCAGCCTGATCCTGGCCTTCTTCGTGGTGCTGCCGATCCAGTTCTGGCTGGTCGCGACCGCGCACTTCGACCTCTTCACGGTGTTCATCCCGGTCTACGCGTTCCTCGCGATCCCGGTGGTGAGCGCGCTGGCCGACGACCCGAGCCACTTCCTCGAACGCACTGCCAAGCTGCAGTGGGGCATCATGGTCTGTGTCTACGGCATGAGCCACGTGCCGGCGCTGCTGCTGCTGTCCTTTCCGGGCTACGAAGGCAAGAGCGCCTTCCTGGTGTTCTTCCTGGTGATCGTGGTCCAGACCTGCATGCTGGTGCAGCACCTGGTGTCGCGGCGCAAGGCGATGCCGCCCGAGGGCGCCCCGCCGCCGCCCCAGCCGCCCGGCTGGCTGGGCGCGGTCCGGCACCGGCTCTTCATGCAGGAACCCTTCGCGCCCCGCGTGAGCCGCAGCTTCAACTGGACCAGCTGGGCGCTCGGCATGGCGATCGCCAGCGTGGTCGGTGCGCTGTTCTCCTTCATCACGCCCTTCAAGTTCGGCCAGGCGCTCGCGGTGTCGCTGATCGCCTGCGCGGCGGGCTCGATGGGCCACCTCGTGATGAAGGCACTCAAGCGCGACCGCGGCATTCCCCACTGGGGCCGTCGCGGCGTCGGCGTCACCGGCGCCAACGGCCTGCTCGACCGGGTCGATGCGCTCTGCTTTGCGGCACCCGTGTTCTTCCACTCGGTGCGCTGGTACTTCGGCGCCTGAAGGAACGGCCCCCTCCCAATGCGAATCCTCGGCATCGATCCCGGACTGCAGACCACCGGCTTCGGCGTGGTCGACGTCGACGGCCACGCGCTGCGCTATGTGGCCAGCGGGACCATCAGCACCCGCCACCTCGGCACCGGCGAACTGCCGGCGCGGCTCAAGGTGCTGTTCGACGGCATCGGCGAACTCACGGCGCGCTACCAGCCCGATGCGGCCGCCGTGGAGATCGTCTTCGTCAACGTCAATCCGCAATCCACGCTGCTGCTGGGCCAGGCCCGCGGCGCCTGCCTGACGGCGCTGGTGAGCCGCAACCTCACGGTCTCGGAGTACACGGCGCTGCAGATGAAGCAGGCGGTGGCGGGCCATGGGCGCGCGGCCAAGGCACAGGTGCAGGAGATGGTCAAGCGCCTTCTGCAGCTGCCGGGCCTGCCGGGGAGCGACGCAGCGGACGCGCTGGGGATCGCCATCACGCACGCGCACGTGGGAGCATCGCTGGCGCGCCTCGGGCAGGCGACGACGCTCGGACGCAGCACCAGCGGGCGGTATCGGGACGGGCGGACGCGCTAAGGTTGCGGGCTTCTTCTAGAACGCCCGCTCGGCGATCAGCACCGCAAAGAAGCCGAAGGCGGCCAGCAACGTCCACTTGAGCACGATCCAGCCGAAGCGCCGGTACTTGAGCTGCCCGGTGGTCGCATAGAACGCGAAGGCAACGCCCGACACCAGGAGCAGCAGCAGGATGGCCCAGCGGAACAGCAGCATCGAAGGCGGGCGTGCAGCGCGCTACCAGGCGCGCGCGACTTCGGCGAAGCCGGCCGGTGCACGCTTCTCGTCGTCGAAGGTCACGACCTCGTAGGCGTCCGGATGCGCGAGCAGTTCGCGCAGCAGCTTGTTGTTGAGCGCATGGCCGGAGCGGAACGCGCTATAGGCCGCGAGCAGCGGCTTGCCGATCACGTACAGGTCGCCCATCGCATCGAGAATCTTGTGCTTGACGAACTCGTCGTCGTAGCGCAGCCCGCCGGCATTGAGCACCTTGGTGTCGTCCATCACGATCGCGTTGTCGAGACCGCCGCCCAGGGCCAGGCCCTTGGAGCGCATGTACTCGACTTCCTTCGTGAAGCCGAAGGTGCGCGCGCGTGCGATGTCGCGGCTGTAGGAACCGCTGCCGAGATCGAACTCCACGCGTTGTCCGGTCGAGTTGACCACGCGATGGTCGAAGTCGATCTCGAAGCTGAGCTTGTAGCCGTGGTACGGCTCGAGCCGCGCCCACTTGGCATCGGCACCCTCGCCTTCGCGCACCTCGACCGGCTTCCTGACCTGGATGAAGCGCCGCGGCGCCGCCTGCGACTGGATGCCCGCGCTCTGCAGCAGGAAGACGAAGGACGAAGCCGAGCCGTCGAGGATCGGCACCTCGTCGGCCGTGATGTCGATCAGCAGATTGTCGATGCCCAAGCCGGCGCAGGCCGACATCAGGTGCTCGACGGTCTGGACCTTGGCGCCGCCCGACGAGATGGTCGACGCCAGCCGGGTGTCGGTCACCGACTCGGCCGTCATCGCGATATCGACCGGCTCGGGCAGGTCGACCCGACGGAACACGATGCCGTGATCCACCGGCGCCGGCCGCAGCGTGAGCTCGACCCGCTGCCCGCTGTGAAGCCCCACGCCAACGGCGCGCGTGATCGATTTGAGGGTGCGTTGGGACAGCACGGAGGACATTTTAGAGGCGCGCGCCGTCCGCAGCGCCGCACGCCTCGCTATGTCCCCGATAGCCGTCATATGGGCCTATCCGGATTGATTGATGGTTCGAAAAGCGTAGCGAGCGCCCCGAGGTTGCGCCGAGAAGCGCAGCCGTACTTGTGTACGGCGAGCATCGCAGGCGCAAGATCGGGGCGCGCAGTAGCTTTGCGAGCCATCAATCAGCTTGGCGGCGCAGGAAGGCCGGGATCTCGAAATCGTCCATGCCGCCCGAGGACAGCGCATCGACCTTGGCCGCGGCCATGGTGCGGTTGGTGCGCCACACGCTCGGCACGGCCATGCCGTCGTAGTTCGGCTGGCTGGCGGCGTGGCCGGTGCCCGTGCCGAGGGTCGGCACGGTGAACGGGATGTTGTCGGTGCCGGTGCGGATCACTTCGAGCGTCGGTGCCTGGCGGCGCGCATCCTGGCGCGACAGCCCGGTCGCGACCACGGTCACGCGCATCTCGTCGCCCAGGTTGTCGTCGTAGGCCGCGCCATAGATCACGTGCGCATCGGGAGATGCGTAGGCGCGGATGGTGTTCATCGCCAGCTTCGATTCGCTCAGCTTCAGCGAGGCCTTCGATGCGGTGACCAGCACCAGCACGCCCTTGGCGCCCGACAGGTCGATGCCCTCGAGCAGCGGGCAGGCCACGGCCTGCTCGGCGGCGATGCGGGCGCGGTCCGGGCCGCTGGCGGCCGCGGTGCCCATCATGGCCTTGCCGGGCTCGCCCATCACGGTGCGCACGTCTTCGAAGTCGACGTTCACGCCGCCGTACTCGTTGATGATTTCCGAGATCCCGCCGACGGCGTTCTTCAGCACGTCGTTGGCATGCGCGAAGGCCTCGTCCTGCGTCACGTCCTCGCCGAGCACGTCGAGCAGCTTCTCGTTGAGCACCACGATCAGCGAGTCGACGTTGGCTTCGAGCTCGGCCAGGCCGGCATCGGCGTTGGTCATGCGGCGCCCGCCCTCCCAATCGAAAGGCTTGGTCACCACGCCCACGGTCAGGATGCCCATCTCCTTGGCGATGCGCGCGATCACCGGCGCTGCGCCGGTGCCCGTGCCGCCGCCCATGCCGGCCGTGATGAACAGCATGTGCGCGCCGGCGATCGATTCGCGGATGTCGTCGACCGCGGCCTCGGCGGCATCGCGCCCCTTCTCGGGCTTGCTGCCGGCGCCGAGTCCGTTGGTGCCCAGTTGGATCGTCTTGTGGGCGTTGCTGCGCGACAGCGCCTGCGCGTCGGTGTTGGCGCAGACGAACTGCACACCCTGCACGCCGCGCTCCATCATGTGCGCGACCGCGTTGCCGCCGCCGCCGCCGACGCCGATCACCTTGATCTGGGTGCCCTGGTTGAACTCTTCGATCTCGATCATTTCGATAGCCATTTTTCTGACTCCTTGAATTTGCAGTTGCCGTGTATTGATGAATGAATTTTTTGTGGGTAACCGTTGAGCGCTGTCAGGGCGGAGGTCCGGTTCGTCGCCATCGCTCGTTGAAATGCAGGGGCGGACTCCCCCGCGCCAGCCAGAGACGGTGAGGGTTCATGGTCAGAAATTCCCCACGATGAAGTCCTTGAAGCGGCCGAACGCGGTTTTCACCGAGCCGTTCTTCTGCGCCACCTTGAAGCCGCGCAGCCGCGCGTAGCGTGCTTCCTCGAGCAGGCCCATCACGGTCGCGGCACGCGGCTGCGCGACCATGTCGGACAGCGCGCTCGAGTACTTCGGAATGCCGCGCCGCACCGGCTTCAGGAAGATGTCCTCGCCGAGCTCGACCATGCCCGGCATCACCGCGCTGCCGCCGGTCAGCACCACGCCGGACGACAGCACCTCCTCGTAGCCCGACTCGCGCACCACCTGCTGCACCAGCGAGAAGATCTCTTCGATGCGCGGCTCGATCACGCCGGCCAGCGCCTGCTTGCTCAGCATGCGCGGGCCGCGGTCGCCGAGGCCCGGCACCTCGACCTGGGTGTCGGGGTCGGCCAGCAGCTGCTTGGCATAGCCGTTCTCGACCTTGATGTCCTCGGCGTCCTTGGTCGGCGTGCGCAGCGCCATCGCGATGTCGCTGGTGATCAGGTCGCCGGCGATCGGGATCACCGCCGTGTGGCGGATCGCGCCGTTGGTGAAGATCGCCACGTCGGTGGTGCCGGCGCCGATGTCGACCAGCACGACGCCGAGTTCGCGCTCGTCCTCGGTCAGCACCGCCAGGCTGGAGGCCAGCGGGTTCAGCATCAGCTGGTCGACCTCGAGGCCGCAGCGACGCACGCACTTGATGATGTTCTCGGCCGCACTCTGGGCCCCGGTCACGATGTGCACCTTGGCCTCGAGCCGCATGCCACTCATGCCGATCGGCTCCTTCACATCCTGGCCGTCGATCACGAACTCCTGCGGCTCCACCAGCAGCAGCCGCTGGTCGCTCGAGATGTTGATGGCGCGCGCCGTCTCCACCACGCGGGCGACATCGGCCGGCGTGACCTCCTTGTCCTTCACCGCCACCATGCCGCTCGAATTGATGCCGCGGATATGGCTGCCGGTGATGCCGGTGTAGACGCGGCTGATCTTGCAGTCGGCCATCAGCTCGGCCTCCTTCAGCGCCTGCTGGATGCTCTGCACCGTGGCATCGATGTTCACCACCACGCCGCGCTTGAGCCCGTTGCTCGGCGCGATGCCGAGCCCGGCCAGCTTGAGCTCGCCGTTGGGCAGCACCTCGGCGACCACGGCCATCACCTTGGCGGTGCCGATGTCGAGACCGACAACGAGATCTTTGTACTCTTTGGACATGTGCTTCCTCTGTTCGCTCTCTCTACTTTTTCTTCGGGTCGGCAACGACCGTCGTCACGCCGCGCAGCCGCAGCGCATAGCCCTCGTTGTGCCGCAGGTCGGCGCCCTCGACCGCCGCCACCGTGCGCCCGTACTGGCCCGCCACCGGCGTCACGGTGCGCAGGAAGCGCTGCGTGCGTGCCACCACCTCCTCGCCCTGGCCGCGCCCGAGTTCGATCACGGCCCCGGTGTCGAGCAGCACACGCCAGCTGCCGCGGCTGGTCAGCGTGAGCTGGTCGATGGCGAGGTCGTAAGGCTGGAACAGCGGCGCCAGCACGCGGTACATGCCCAGCACCTGGCCGGCCTGATCGGGAGGACCGTCCAGCCGCGGCAGGTTGTCGTCGACCTCGGCCACGTTGGCCTCGAAGACCTCGCCGAAGCCGTTGATCAGCTTCGAGCCGGCCTCGTCGCCCCAGTGGGCGACCGGCACGTGCTCGGTCAGCGTGGCGCGCAGCTTGTTCGGGAACTCGCGCCGCACCACCGCCTTGCGCACCCAGGGCACCGACTCGAACGCGCTGCGCGCGCGCGCCAGGTCGACCGTGAAGAAGTTGCCCGCCAGCTGCGGCGCGACATTGGCGCGCAGGGTGACCGCGTTGTTGTGCGTGACCTCGCCGTCGACCTTGATGCCGGCCAGCGGGAAGAAGGGCTGCCGCAGCACCCACCAGGCGCCCGCCGCCAGCAGCATGACCGCGAACATCGCGAACACGAGGGTCGCGAGCACGTTCATGAGCTTGACGTCGAAGGGCACGGGGATGCTTCGTGTCATGGCGTGGCGGCGCCTCCAGGCAGACCCGAATCCAGCGTGGCCGTCGCCAGCACGCGCAGGCACAGGTCCTCGTAGGCGATGCCGGCCGCGCGGGCCGACATCGGCACCAGCGAGTGGCTGGTCATGCCCGGCGAGGTGTTCATCTCGAGCAGGAAGGGCTTGCGGTCGCTGGCGCGGATCATCAGGTCGGCGCGGCCCCAGCCGCGGCAGCCGAGCTGGTGGTAGGCGGCCAGCGCGATGCGGCGGATCTCGTGCTCCTCGGCCTCCGGCAGGCCGCTCGGGCAGTGGTACTTGACCTCGTCGGTGAAGTACTTGTTCTGGTAGTCGTAGGCGCCCTCGGGGGCGGCGATGCGCACTACCGGCAGCGCCACGGCGTCGAGGCCGCTGCCGAGCACGGCGCAGGTCACTTCCTCGCCCTCGATGAATTCCTCGCACAGCACGTCGGCGTCGTAGCGCACCGCCAGGGCGACCGCATCCTGCATCTGCGAGTAGCCCTGCACCTTGGTGACGCCGATGGAGGAGCCCTCGCGCGGCGGCTTCACGATCAACGGCAGGCCCAGCACGTCGGGCACGGCGTTGACCTGCTCGCGGCTCTGCTGGTCGAAGGCCAGGCGCACGTAGCGCGGCGTCGGCAGGCCGTCGGCCTGCCAGATGCGCTTGGTCATGACCTTGTCCATCGCCACGCTCGAGGCCATCACGCCCGAGCCGGTGTAGGGAAGGCCGAGCAGTTCGAGCGCGCCCTGCACCGTGCCGTCTTCGCCGTGGCGGCCGTGCAGCGCGACGAAGCAGCGTGCGAAGCCTTCGCGCTTGAGTTCGGCAAGATCGCGCTCGGCCGGGTCGAACGCATGCGCATCGACGCCGCGCGAGCGCAGCGCCTCGAGCACGCCGGTGCCCGACATGATGGAAATCTCGCGTTCGGCCGAACTGCCGCCGAACAGCACGGCGACCTTGCCGAAGGCCTTTGGATCCATGACGCTCATAGTGCAACCTCCGTGCTGCGCACCGCGGTACGAGCGCCTTCGGGCGGCCGGGCGGCGCTCACAGCGCCCTCCCTTCGCGCGTGAAGCGCTCCGATTTCTGCGGCGCCAGCGCGCCGATCTCGACCACCTTGGCCGGCACGGCGCCGATCGATCCGGCGCCCATGCAGATCACGACGTCGCCCTCGCGCGCGTTGTCCAGGATCGCCTGCGGCATGGCCGCGATCTCGTCGACGAACACCGGCTCGACCTTGCCCGCGACGCGCAGCGCGCGCGCCAGCGAGCGGCCGTCGGCCGCCACGATCGGCGCCTCGCCGGCGGCGTAGACCTCGCCCAGCAGCACCGCATCGGCCTGGCCGATGACCTTGACGAAATCCTCGAAGCAGTCGCGGGTGCGCGTGAAGCGGTGCGGCTGGAAGGCCAGCACCAGGCGCCGCCCCGGAAAGGCGCCGCGTGCGGCGGCGATGGTCGCCGCCATCTCGACCGGGTGGTGGCCGTAGTCGTCGATCAGCGTGAAGCGGCCCGTGCGGGCGCCGGAGAGCGGCACTTCGCCGTAGCGCTGGAAGCGCCGGCCCACGCCCTTGAAGTCGGCCAGGCCGCGCTGCACCGCTTCGTCGGGCACGTTGAGCTCGACCGCCACCGCGATCACCGCGAGCGCATTGCGCACGTTGTGTTCGCCCGGCAGGTTCAGCACGATATCGAGGTCGGGCAGCGTCACGCCGTTGCGGCGCTGGGCCGTGAAGTGCATCTGCGGGCCCACCGCGCGGACGTTGACCGCGCGCACCTGGGCATCCTCGTCGAAGCCATAGCTGGTCACCGGGCAGGACACCGCCGTCACGATCTCGCGCACGGCCGGGTCATCGATGCAGAGGATCGCGACGCCATAGAAGGGCATGCGATGCAGGAAATCGACGAAGGCCTTCTTGAGCTTCGCGAAGTCGTGCCCGTAGGTCTCCATGTGGTCGGCATCGATGTTCGTGACCACCGCCATCACCGGCAGCAGATTCAGGAACGAGGCATCGGACTCGTCGGCTTCGACCACGATGTAGTCGCCGCTGCCGAGCTGCGCATTGGCGCCGGCGCTGTTGAGCCGGCCGCCGATGACGAAGGTCGGATCGAGCCCGGCGGCCGCCAGCACGCTCGCCACCAGGCTGGTGGTGGTGGTCTTGCCGTGGGTGCCGGCGATCGCGATGCCCTGCTTGAGCCGCATCAGCTCGGCCAGCATCATGGCCCGCGGCACCACCGGGATGCGCTTCTCGCGCGCCGCCACCACCTCGGGGTTCTCGGCGTTGACCGCGGTCGAGGTGACGACCGCATCGGCGCCCGCGATGTTCGCGGCGTCATGGCCGACGAAGGTCGCGATGCCGAGGCTGGCCAGGCGTTTCAAGGTCGCGCTGTCGGCCAGGTCGGAGCCGGAGATCGTGTAGCCGAGGTTGAGCAGCACTTCGGCGATGCCGCTCATGCCCGAGCCGCCAACGCCGACGAAGTGAATGTGTCGAATGGCATGCTTCATACGCGACCTCCATCGATCGACGCTTGCCACACGGCGGCAAGCGCAGCGAAGCCCGTTCGGGAGATGCCGCGGAACCGGCTTTGCCGGGCCGCTGGCGTCGCCCCCTTGAGGGGGGAGGCGGCTACACGAAGTGAGCAAGCAACGAGGGTGGGCATCACTTCGCAAGCTCCTCGCAGGCGCGGACCATCTCGTCGACGGCCTCGCGTTTTTGCATGGTTTGGGCCTTCACGGCGCGTTCGAGGAGCGCAGCGCGCCCGGTGTTCTTCAGCAATTCGGCCAGCAATTCAGGAGTCAGTTCGGTTTGTTGAACGAGCCAGCCGCCGCCCGCGTCGACAAGGAAGCGGGCATTGGTGGTCTGGTGGTCGTCCACGGCGGAAGGAAAAGGCACGAACAGCGCTGCTGCGCCGACGGCCGCGATTTCGGTGACGGTGCTGGCGCCGGCGCGGGCGACGATCAGGTCGGCCTCGGCATAGGCCTGCGCCGTGTCCTCGATGAAAGGCGTGAGCTCGCCGTCGACGCCGGCGGCGGCGTAGTTGGCGCGCAGCTCGTCGATCTGCCTGGCGCCGCTCTGGTGCGTGACCTGCGGGCGCTCGGCCGGAGCAATGAGGGCCAGCGCCTTCGGCACCACGGCGTTGAGCGCGCGGGCGCCGAGGCTGCCGCCGACCACCAGCAGCTTGAGCGGGCCGACCCGGCCGGCGAAGCGCGTGGCCGGGTCGCGTTGCGACAGGAAGGCGGCACGCAGCGGATTGCCGACCCATTGCGCCTTCTTGAACACGTTCGGGAAGGCGGTGAAGACACGGTCGGCAACGCCCGCAAGCACCTTGTTGGCAAGGCCCGCGACCGAGTTCTGCTCGTGCAGCACCAGCGGCTTGCCGAGCAGCACGCTCATCATGCCGCCCGGGAAGGTGATGTAGCCGCCGAGGCCGACCACCACATCGGGGCGCACGCGGCGCACCACCGCCATGCTCTGCACGAAGGCACGCAGCAGGCGCATCGGCAGCAGGACCAGCGTCAGCGGCCCCTTGCCGCGGACGCCGCCGAACTGCACCGGCTCGAAGGCGAAGCCGCGCGGCGGCACCAGCTTCTCTTCCATGCTGCCCGGGGCGCCGAGCCAGTGGACGCGCCAGCCGCGCTCGCGCAGGGCCTCGGCCACGGCCAGGCCCGGGAAGATGTGTCCTCCCGTGCCGCCCGCCATGACCAGTGCCGTACGGCTCATACGCGGCCTCCGCGCATCAGCGGCGCATTCGCGCCGCAGCGCTTCGCGCTGACTCTGTTTTGGCGAAACCGCGTCCTCATACGCGGCCTCCGCGCATGAGGACGCGGTTTTCGTAGTCGATCCGCAGCACGACGGCCAGTGCCACGACGTTCAACAGGATCGCCGAGCCGCCGAAGCTCATCAGCGGCAAGGTCAGGCCCTTGGTCGGCAATGCGCCCAGGTTCACGCCCATGTTGATGAAGGCCTGGAAGCCGATCCAGATGCCGATGCCCTGCGCCACCAGGCCCGCGAACACACGATCGAGGGCGATCGCCTGGCGGCCGATGTGCATGATCCGGCGCGTGAGCCACAGGAACAGGCCGATCGCGAGCAGCACGCCGACCAGGCCGAACTCCTCGCCGATCACGGCCAGCAGGAAGTCGGTGTGGGCCTCGGGCAGCCAGTGCAGCTTCTCGACGCTGCCGCCGAGGCCGACGCCGAAGACCTCGCCACGGCCGATCGCGATCAGCGAGTGCGAGAGCTGGTAGCCCTTGCCGAGCGCATGCTCTTCGCTCCACGGATCGAGGTAGGCGAAGATGCGCTCGCGCCGCCAGGGGCTGGTCGCCACGATGGTGCCGAAGGCCACCACCACCAGCGCCGCGATGACGAAGAACATGCGCGCATTGACGCCGCCCAGGAACAGGATGCCCATCGCGATCACCGCGATCACCATGAAGGCGCCCATGTCCGGCTCGGCCATCACCAGCATCCCGACCACCACCACCGCGATGCCCATCGGCAGCACGGCGCGGAAGAAGCGCTCCTTGATCTCCATCTTGCGCACCATGTAGCTGGCGGCGTAGAGCACCATCGCGAGCTTGGCCAGCTCCGAGGGCTGGAAACGCATGAAGCCCAGCGGCAGCCAGCGGCGGGCGCCGTTGACGTTGATGCCGATGTGCGGGATCAGCACCGCCACCAGCAGCAGCAGCGAGGCGACGAAGAGCCAGGGCGCGGTGCGCTCCCAGGTCTTCATCGGCACCTGGAAGGCCAGCAGGCCGGCGATCGCGGCGATCACCAGCGAGGCCGCATGGCGCGTGAGGAAGAAGGTCGGCGTGTAGCCGGCGCGCGCGAAGCGCGGACTGTCGGACAGCGCGATCGAGGCCGAATAGACCATCACCAGCCCCCAGGCCAGCAAGGCCACGGTGACCCAGACCAGCGCCTGGTCGAATCCGAGCACCCGCACCGGCGCCGCCTTGGTCTGGGTCATGCCGGCGTTGCCGAGCCGCACCGGCAAGTGCATCGGCAGCGCATCGATGCCGCTCCTGGCGCGGCCGAACCAGCCGCCGAAGCGGCCGGATTTCTCGGGCGTGGCGGTGGTCGCGGTGTTCATTGCGCATCCTCCACGGGGTGGGTCGGCAGATCGGCGAGCGCCTCCACGGCCTCGCAGAACACCTGGGCCCGGTGCGCATAGTCGCGGAACATGTCGAAGCTGGCGCAGGCCGGCGACAACAGCACCGCGTCGCCCGGATGGGCGCGCCCGGCCGCCAATGTCACCGCCTCGGGCAGCGACGCCGCATGCAGCAGCGCGGTGCCGGTGCCGGCCAGGGCGGCCTCGATCTGCGGCGCATCGCGGCCGATCAGCACCACGGCGCGCGCGTACTGCGCGACCGGCGCGGCCAGCGGCCCGAAGTCCTGGCCCTTGCCCTCGCCGCCGAGGATCACGACCAGCCGGCGCTCCTCGCCGAGACCGACCAGGGCCGCGACGGTGGCACCGACGTTGGTCCCCTTGCTGTCGTCGAAGTACTCGACCTCGCCGACGATCGCCACCGGCTCGACCCGGTGCGGCTCGCCGCGGTATTCGCGCAGGCCGTAGAGCATCGGCGCCAGCTGGCAGCCGGCCGCGGTGGCCAATGCCAGCGCGGCCAGCGCGTTGAGCGCGTTGTGGCGGCCGCGGATGCGCAGCGCGTCCGCGGGCATCAGGCGCTGGATGAAGATTTCCTCCTCCTCCACCGCGGCGCCGCGCTTGCGCTTCTGCGTTTCATCGGCCTCGAGGGCGCGCACCAGCCAGGCCATGCCGTTGAGGCGCTCGATGCCGTAGTCGCCCGGACGCAGCGGCATCGCGGCGCCGAAGGTGATGACGCTGCGCGCCACCTGGCCCCGGGCCAGCTTCACCGGCGCCGGCCGCATCGCCATGACGGCAGGGTCCTCTCGGTTGAGCACCATCACGCCTTTGCTGCCGAAGATGCGTGCCTTGGCCGCGGCATAGGCCGCCATGTCGCCATGCCAGTCGAGGTGGTCCTGCGACAGGTTCAGCACGGTGGCGGCGGTCGGCTCGAAGCCCTGGACGCCGTCGAGCTGGAAACTCGACAGCTCGAGCACCCAGACTTCGGGCAGGTCGTCGGCATCCATGCGGGCCGACAACGTGTCGAGCAGCGTCGGGCCGATATTGCCGGCCACGGCGACCGACTTGCCGGCGCGCTCCACCAGCTGGCCGGTCAGCGCGGTGACGGTGGTCTTGCCGTTGG
Organism: Variovorax sp. P1_H2; assembly: GCF_056405295.1. NCBI lineage: Bacteria > Pseudomonadati > Pseudomonadota > Betaproteobacteria > Burkholderiales > Comamonadaceae > Variovorax > Variovorax sp. P1_H2. The sequence continues at coordinate 21,818 of NZ_JBFUCJ010000050.1, forward strand.
TGCCGGTGATGGCCAGCACGGCCGGCATGTAGCCCTGCGGCACCGGCGGCGGCAGCACGACCTCGGGCATGGGAGAGAAGGAATCGTCGTCCTCGTCGGGCAGCGCGGCGGCGATCGCCTCGGCCGGGCGGGCCGACTCGAACTCGGGCGCGTCGGCAGCCGGCGCCTGCGGCTCGAAACCGGGGTCATGGAGATCCGCTTCCGGGGCGGAAAGCGGCTCCGGTTCCGGCGATGCCGGCTCGGTGGCTTCGGCAGCGGGCGCAGCCGCGGGGGCTTCGACCACTTCGACCGTGCGCAGATCCGCGAGCGCACGCGCGAACAGGTCCAGCTCGCCACCGACCGTCAGCCCCATGGCCCGCGCGGCATCGACCACCACCGCCACCGAGGCCGGCGACAGGCCCGGCGAGCGGTAGACCGCGCGCACCGGCGTGCCTTCGACCAGCGCGGCCGACAGGGGCCCGCCGACGAACACCGCATCGGGCAGTTCGGCGCGCAGCGTCGCCAGTTGCGGCGGCGCCTCGCGGGTGTCGGCCACCGTGAGCACTGCGCCGTGGCGCGCGCACCAGCGTGCCATCGCCAGGCCGGACGCGCCGAGACCCAGGACGAGGACGTGGAGGTCTTTCAAGTGCCGCATGGTGTCAACGCAGCTTCAGGGTGGACAGGCCGACCAGGCACAACAGCATCGTGATGATCCAGAAGCGGACCACGACCTGCGTCTCGCGCCAGCCGCTCTTCTCGAAATGATGGTGCAGCGGGGCCATCTTGAGCACGCGCCGGCCCTCGCCGAAACGCTTCTTCGTGTATTTGAAGTAACTGACCTGCGCCATCACCGAGATCGCCTCGACCACGAAGATGCCGCCCATGATGAAGAACACGATCTCCTGCCGCACGATCACCGCGATGGTGCCGAGCGCGCCGCCGAGCGCGAGCGCGCCGACGTCGCCCATGAAGACCTGCGCCGGATGGGTGTTGAACCACAGGAAGGCCAGGCCGGCGCCGGCCATTGCCGAACAGAACACCAGCAGCTCGCCCGAACCCGGGATGTGCGGAAACAGCAGGTACCGCGAGTACACCGCGCTGCCCGTGACATAGGCGAACACGCCGAGCGCCGAGCCGACCATCACCACCGGCATGATCGCCAGGCCGTCGAGGCCGTCGGTGAGGTTCACCGCGTTGCTGGCACCGACGATCACCAGGTAGGTCAGGATCACGAAGCCGATGCCGCCGAGCGGGTAGCTGATCTCCTTGAAGAAGGGCACCAGCAGGTTGATCTTCGGCGGAAAGTCGAGGTCGAAGCCCGAGCGCATCCAGGTGAAGAACAGCTCGAGCACGCGCCAGTTGGAGCTCTCGGAAATGCTGAACAGCAGGTAGAAGGCGGCCACCAGCCCGACCACCGATTGCCAGAAGTACTTCTCGCGCGAGCGCATGCCCTCGGGGTCCTTGCGCACCACCTTGCGCCAGTCGTCGACCCAGCCGATGGCGCCGAAGCCCAGCGTGACCCACAGCACGATCCAGACGAAGCGGTTCGAGAGCTCGAACCACAGAAAGGTCGAGAAGGCGATCGAGAACAGCACCAGCACGCCGCCCATGGTCGGCGTGCCGCTCTTGGTCAGGTGCGTCTCCATGCCGTAGCTGCGCACCTGCTGGCCGATCTTGAGCGCGGTCAAACGGCGGATCACGTAGGGGCCGGCGGCCAGGCCGAGCAGCAGCGCGGTCAGCGCCGCCATCAGCGCGCGGAAGGTCAGGTACTGGAAGACCCGCAGGAAGCCGAATTCCGGCGACAGGCTCTGCAGCCACAGGGCGAGGCTCAGCAGCATGGGCGCAGCCTCGTCGGGAAATGATGCATGGGCGAACAGGCCTCGATGCGCGACTCATGCGCCATGACCGGCCTCCTTGTCTTGTTGTCGTGATTCGGCCCAGCCGGTGACGGCCTGGACCACGCGCTCCATCTGCATGAAGCGCGAGCCCTTGACCAGCACGCTCGCAAGCTGCGGCAACTGCGCCTGGACGGCGGCGTTGAGCGAATCGATGTCTTCGAAATGCCGGCCCTCTCCGGCAGGGCCGGCCCCGCGATAGGCGGCGATGCTGTGCGCCGACTCGCGGCCGAGCGCGAACACCGCCTCGATGCCGCGCTCGCGGGCCCGCAAGCCGATCTCGGAATGGAACTGCGGCCCCTGGTCGCCGACCTCGCCCATGTCGCCGATCACCAGCAGGCGCGGGCCCGGCAGCGCGGCGAGGACGTCGATCGCCGCCAGCATGGAATCGGGATTGGCGTTGTAGGTGTCGTCGACCAGCGTGATCGAGCGCTGGCCCGCGAGCGGCAGTGCGATCGCCCTGGAGCGGCCCTTGACCGGTTCGAAGGCCGACAGGCCGTCGGCGATCCGCTCCAGCGAGACGCCGCTGGCGAGCGCGCAGGCGATCGCCGCCAGCGCATTGACGACGTTGTGCCGGCCGGCGATGCGCAGCGTGAAGCGCAGGTCGCCCAGCGGCGTGCGGGCACCGACCTGCCAGGCACCGTCCACCCAGTCGGCCGCCACCAGCGCGATGTCGGCGCCGGCCTGCTCGCCGAAGCTCAGGCAGCGGCGCGATGCACCCCGCTGCGCGATCTCCTTCCACAGGGGCGTGAATGCGTCTGCGTACGGGAAGACCGCGGTGCCCTGCGGCGGCAGCGCCTCGAACACCGCTGCGTTCTCGCGTGCCACGGCCTCGACCGTGGCCATGAACTCCTGGTGCTCGCGCTGCGCGTTGTTGACCAATGCGATGGTCGGCCGCGCGATCCGCGCCAGCCGCTCGATCTCGCCCGGATGGTTCATGCCGAGTTCGACCACCGAGCGCTGGTGCCGCCGACGCAGGCGCAGCAGGGTCAGCGGCACGCCGATCTCGTTGTTGAAGTTGCCGGCCGTGGCCAGCGCGCCCTCGCCGCAGGCGGCACGCAGGATCGACGCGATCATCTGCGTCACGGTGGTCTTGCCGTTGCTGCCGGTGACCGCGATCAGCGGCAGTTCGAACTGGGCGCGCCAGCCCGCCGACAGCGCACCGAGCGCGCTCAGGCTGTCGGGGACTTCGAGGCCCGCCAGGCCTGCGGCCTCGAGGCCGCCATGGGCGATCGCGGCGACGGCGCCGCGGGCCCGGGCATCGGCCAGGAACTGGTTGGCATCGAAGCGCTCGCCCTTCAGTGCGACGAACAGGTCACCGGCCGCCAGGGTGCGGGTGTCGGTGTGGACGCGCTGGATCGGCGTCGCGGGGTCGCCGACCAGGCGCGCACCGGGGATCCATGCCAGGGCCTGGCCAAGGGTCATCATGGGCGTCGCTGCGGGCGTGTCGCTCATGCGCCGCTCCTTGCCGTGAGCGCATCGAGCGCATGGATCCGGTCCGAGAACGCGATCCGCTCGCCGGCGATTTCCTGCCAGGCCTCGTGGCCGCGGCCGGCGAGCAGCACGACGTCTTCCGGCCGGGCCTGGGCCAGCGTCTCGGCGATCGCACGCGCACGGTCGGGCTCGACCTGCGCGGCTTCGGGCCGCGCCAGCCCGAGCAGGATCTGGCTGATGATCGCCGACGGCCTCTCGCTGCGCGGGTTGTCGCTGGTCACGACCACGCGGTCGGCCTGCGACTCGGCCACCGCGGCCATCATCGGGCGCTTGGCGCTGTCGCGGTCGCCGCCGCAGCCGAACAGGCACCACAGCGCGCCGCCGCGCTGCCGCGCCAGCGGCCGCAGGCCGGCCAGTGCCTTGTCGAGCGCGTCGGGCGTGTGCGCGTAATCGACCACCGCCAGCGGCCGGCCGGGCAGGCTCAGGCGCTCCATGCGGCCCGGCACGCTCTCGAGCCCGGCGCAGGCCTGCACGGCCGCATCGAGCGGCAGGCCGAGCGCGCGCAGGGCGCCCAGCACGCCGAGCAGGTTGGCAACGTTGTACTGGCCGATCAGCGAGGTCGCGAGACGCTGAGCCGGCACGCCTTCCTCGATCACCGAAAAATTGAGGCCCCGGGCGTCGTAGCCGATGTCGTCCGCCCGCAGCCGGGCCGGGGCGCCCTCGGCCGACACCGTCCAGACATCGAGCGCGCCGACACCGCGCTCGATCAGGTTGGCAACCAGCGCCGCGCCGTGCACGTCGTCGATGTTGACCACCGCGGCGCGCAGGCCGGGCCAGCGGAACAGTTCGGCCTTGGCTTCCCAGTAGGCCTCCATGCTGCGGTGGTAGTCCAGGTGGTCCTGGGTGAAATTGGTGAACACCGCCACCGCGATCCGGCTGCCGTCGAGCCGGCGTTCGGCAATGCCGATCGACGAGGCCTCGACCGCGCAGGCGCCGAAACCGCGGTCGACGAAGGTGCGCAGTTCGCGCTGCAGCATGACGGGATCGGGCGTCGTGAGCCCGGTGTAGGTCAGCTCGGGCGGCACGCCGATGCCCAGCGTGCCGACCACGGCACAGGGCGAACGCCCGGCATCGGCCGGCCGCGACGACAGCGCCTGCGCCAGCCACCAGGCGGTCGAGGTCTTGCCGTTGGTGCCGGTGACAGCGATCAGATCGAGTTCGGCCGAGGGCGTGTCGTAGTAGGCGGCCGCGATCGGCCCGGTCGCGGCCTTGAGGCCGGCGTAGGTGGCGATCGCCTCGCCATCGAAGCCGAAGGCCGCGCTGCCCTCCTGCTCGACCAGGCAGGCCGCGGCGCCCTTCGCCAGCGCGCCGGCGACGAAACGCCGGCCGTCGGTCGCGGCCCCGGGCCAGGCGATGAAGCCGTCGCCCGCGCCGACCGCGCGGCTGTCGGCATGCAGCGCGCCGCGCACGCGCGAGCGCAGCCAGGCGGCGGCTTCGGCGGGGTTGTGCAGCGTCGTCACGGCCATCAGAAACTCTCTTCCACGCCCTTGGTCACGACCAGGGGTTTGACTGCCAGATCGGGCGCCACGTTCATCATGCGCAGGGTCTGCTGCACGACCTCGCTGAACACCGGCGCCGCCACCAGGCCGCCGAAGTACTGGCCGTTGCTGGGCTCGTCGATCATCACCGCGACGATGATGCGCGGCTTCTCGATCGGCGCCATGCCGGTGAACCAGGCGCGGTACTTGTTGCTCGCATAGCCCCTGCCGACCTGCTTGTGCGCGGTGCCGGACTTGCCGCCCACCGAATAGCCGATGGTCTGCGCCAGCGGACCGGTGCCGCCCGGGCCGGCCGCCATCTGCAGCATCTTGCGCACCGCGAGCGCGTTCTGGGCCGAGAACACCTTGACCCCGGCCGCCGGCTCGCTGCTCTTGAGGATCGTCGCCGGGATGATGTCGCCGTCGTGCGCGAAGGCGGTGTACGAATGCGCCATCTGGAACAGCGAGGCCGACAGGCCGTACCCGTAGGCCATGGTGGCCTGCTCGACCGGCTTCCACGACTTCCAGGGCCGCAGGCGGCCGGTGACCGCACCGGGGAACTGGATCTGCGGCTTCTGGCCGTAGCCGAGCGCGGTGTAGGTGTCCCACATCTCGCGCGGCGTCATCTTCTGCGCGATCTTGAGGGCGCCGATGTTGCTCGACTTCTGGATCACGCCCTCGACCGTCAGCGCGCCGTAGTTGTGGGTGTCGCTGATCGTGAAGCCGCCGATGCTCATGCGCCCGGGCGCGGTGGAGATCACGGTCTGCGGCGTCACGCGGCCGGCTTCCAGCGCCATGCCGACCGTCACCGGCTTCATGGTCGAGCCGGGCTCGAAGACGTCGGTCAGCGCGCGGTTGCGCAGCTGTTCGCCGGTCAGGTTCTGCCGCTTGTCGGGGACGTAGCTCGGGTAGTTGGCCAGCGCCAGCACCTCGCCGGTGATGGCGTCCAGCACCACCACGCTGCCGGCCTTGGCCTTGTGCATGGTCACGGCGTCGCGCAGCTTCTGGTAGGCGAAGAACTGCACCTTGCTGTCGACGCTGAGCTGGATGTCCTTGCCGTCCACCGGCGGCACCTGCTCGCCGACGCCTTCGACCACGCGGCCGAGGCGGTCCTTGATGACGCGGCGCGAGCCTGTCTTGCCGGCCAGGTCCTTGTTGAAGGCCAGCTCGATGCCTTCCTGGCCGTGGTCCTCGACATTGGTGAAGCCGACCACGTGCGCGGCCGCCTCGCCCTCGGGGTACTGGCGCTTGTATTCCTTGCGCTGGTAGATGCCCTTGATATTGAGTGCCGCGATCTGCTTGGCGATCGGCTCGTCGACCTGGCGCTTGACCCAGACGAAGGTCTTGTCCTCGTCCTCGAGCTTCTTGTCGAAGTCCTTCTGCGGCATCTCGAGCAGCTTGGCCACCTGCTTGAGCTTGGCCTTGACCTCCGGGTCGTCGCGCTCGATGTCTTCGGGGATCGCCCAGATGCTCGGTGCCACCACGCTGGAGGCCAGCAGCAGGCCGTTGCGGTCGAGGATGCGGCCGCGGTTGGCGGGCAGCTCGAGCGTGCGCGTGAAGCGGACCTCGCCCTGGCGCTGGAAGAAGTCGTTGTCAAGCACCTGCACGTAGGCCGCGCGGGCCGCCAGCAGCATGAAGCCGCCGGCGATCGCCGCGACGATGAACTTGCTGCGCCAGACCGGCGTCTTGCTGGCAAGCAAGGGGCTGGTCGTGTACTGGACGCTGCGGCGCGGCATCAGTGCGCTCCCTTCGACTGTGCGGCGCGGCCTGGCGGCGTCGCCGACGCAGGCGCCACCACCGCGGGAATCACGGTGCCGTCGGCGCGGACGTACTGCGTGATGGCGGGCGTGGTGGTGCGCATCCTGAGCTGCTCCTTGGCCAGCTTCTCGACCCGCAGCGGCGTCGCCTGGGCCCGCTTCTCGACCTGCAGCCGGTCGCGGTCGAGCTCCAGGCGGCGGGCCTCGAGCTCGATGCGGTGCAGCTCGGTGAAGAGCTGGYGCGACAGGTACTGCGTATGGACGAGGTAGACCGCCGAGCCGAGCACGGCCAGCAGGAGAAGCAGGTTGAGCCGGGCCATGTCAGAGCCCGCCCGGCCGCCCGAAGGGCACTGAACGCCCCCTCGGGGGGCAGCGATACACGAAGTGATGAGCGTGGGGGCGCTTCATTTCAGCCCTCCCCGGTGCGCTCGGCCACGCGCAGGATCGCGCTGCGCGAGCGCGGATTGCCTTCCACCTCGGCCTTCGAGGGCTTGATGCGCGCCAACGCCTTGAGCTTCATCGCCTTCGGCGCGGCAAAGGGCGCGCGGCGGTCGTAGACCTCCTTCGAGTGCCGGGCGATGAATTGCTTCACGATGCGGTCTTCCAGCGAATGGAAGCTGATCACCGCGAGCCGGCCCTGGGGCTGCAGCACGGTCAGGCTGGCCTCTAGCGCCTGTTGCAGCTCTTCAAGCTCGGCGTTGATGAAAATCCGAAGAGCCTGAAATGTGCGCGTTGCAGGGTTCTGGCCCGGCTCGCGGGTTTTGACCGCGCCAGCCACGAGCTCGGCCAGCTCGGCGGTGGTTGAAATTGGGCCCCGTTCTTGTCGGCGAGCAACAATCGCCTTTGCAATCTGAACAGCAAACCGTTCTTCGCCATAGTCACGAATCACCTCCGCAATCTGCTGAGCCTCGGCTGTGGCCAGCCATTCGGACACGCTCTCGCCGCGCGTGGTGTCCATGCGCATGTCGAGCGGCCCGTCGAAACGAAAAGAAAAACCCCGAGCGGGGTTGTCGATCTGGGGAGAGCTGACACCGAGGTCCATCAGCAGGCCGGCCACACTGGCCGGCGGCAGCTCCCCCAGATCCTTGAAGCCCTGGTGGCGGATGGAAAAACGCGCATCCTCGATGCGCGCTGCTTCGGCCACCGCTTCCGCGTCCTTGTCGAACGCGATCAACCGGCCCGTCGGCCCCAGCCTGGCCAGAATGGCGCGGGAATGGCCGCCGCGCCCGAAAGTCGCATCCACGTAGGTGCCGGTCGCCTGCGAAGCGTCCGGGATCAGCGCCTTCACCGCCTCTTCCAACAAGACGGTCGTATGGGTCCACGGTTGTTCCACTGCGCGCCTCAGAACGAAAAGTCCTGGAAGACATCCKGCATCTGGCCCTGCGTGGCCTCGGCCTCCTTGGCCTCGTAGCTTGCCTTGTCCCAGAGTTCGAAGTGGTTGCCCATGCCGAGCAGCAGGGCGTCGCGCGAAATGCCGGCGGCGGCGCGCAGTTCGGGCGAGACCAGCACGCGGCCGGTACCGTCCATCTCGACGTCCATCGCATTGCCGAGGAAGACCCGCTTCCACCACTGCGCCGACATCGGCAGCGCGGCGATGCGCTCGCGGAACTTCTCCCATTCGGGACGCGGGAACAGCATCAGGCAGCCATGCGGGTGCTTGGTGATCGTGAGTTGGCCGGCCGCGGTCGCGCTCAGGACGTCACGGTGCCGGGTCGGCACGGAGAGCCGCCCCTTGGCATCCAGACTGAGCGATGAAGCGCCTTGAAACACGACCACGAGACCCCGGTGTTGGGAGGTGTCGCGAGGCCCGAATCAGGCCTTGCTGGACACTTTTTCCCACTTAACTGCACTTTTTTCCACTGTAGCAGGAAACACCTACCGCGCAACCAGGCGTCACGGGTATTTTTTGTAATGGAATCAACGACTTAGCGATGTTTTTGCAAGCTCAAAAACGCCGAATTCTGTTGCAAATGAAGCACTTAGCTCACGCAATGAAAGTAATGCAAGAGATAGGCTCGCCCCCAGGTTGGCTCACTGCGTGTAGCCGCCCACCCCCTACCGGGGGCAACACCAGCGGCCCGGCAAAGCCGGTTCCGCGGTGTTTCACCAACGGGCCTGGCTGCGCCGGCCAGTAAGAAGCGACGCACTGTTTTCGACGGCGGCGCGCAGCGCTCGCCTGTTCGGGGGCAGTCGCGGAACCGGCTTTGCCGGGCCGCTGACTGCGCCCCCGGCAGGGGGTGGGAGGGCTACACGCAGTGAGCCCGACCTGGGGGCGAGCCAATTTTCAGAGGATGAATCGAGAAAGGTCTTCGTCGTGACTGAGTGCCTGAAGGCGCTGATCCACATAGGCGGCATCGATGTGCACTGCTTGGCCGTCCAACCTGGCGGCATCAAAACTGACTTCGTCGAGCAAACGCTCCATCACGGTCGACAACCGGCGGGCGCCGATGTTCTCGGTCCGTTCGTTGACCTCGAAGGCGATGTTGGCCAATCGCGTGATGCCCTCGGGCGTGAACTCGAGCGTGACGCCCTCCGTGGCCAGCAGCGCCTGGTACTGCCTGACCAGCGAGGCCTGGGTCTGAGTCAGGATGCCCTCGAAATCGGCCACCGACAGCGACTGCAGTTCGACCCGGATCGGGAAACGGCCCTGCAGCTCGGGAATCAGGTCGCTCGGCTTGCTCAGGTGGAAGGCGCCGCTGGCGATGAACAGGATGTGGTCGGTGCGCACCACGCCGTACTTGGTGCTGACCGCAGTGCCCTCGACCAGCGGCAGCAGGTCGCGCTGCACGCCCTGGCGCGAGACATCCGCGCCCTGGGCCTCGTTGCGGCTCGCCACCTTGTCGATCTCGTCAATGAAGACGATGCCGTTCTGCTCGGCATTGTGGATCGCCTGGGTGCGGATCTCGTCCTCGTTGACCAGCTTGGCGGCTTCCTCGTCGATCAGCAGGCGCATCGCCTCGGCGATCTTGAGCTTGCGGTTCTTGCGCTTGGTCTGGCCGAGCTGGCCGAACATGCTGCGCAGCTGCTCGGTCATTTCCTCCATGCCCGCCGGGCCCATGATCTCCAGGGGCTGGCGGGTCTCCGCGAGGTCGATCTCGATCTCCTTGTCGTCGAGCTCGTGCTCGCGCAGCTTCTTGCGGAAGGCCTGGCGGGTCGGGCTGGAGGTGTCGCTCGTTGCGCCGTCGGGCAGGCGCGCGGGCGGCAGCAGGACGTCGAGGATGCGTTCTTCGGCGGCATCCTCGGCCCGCATGCGGACCTTGGCGCTCTCGGCCTCGCGGGTCTGCTTGATCGCGATCTCGGCCAGGTCGCGGATGATCGAGTCGACGTCCTTGCCGACGTAGCCGACCTCGGTGAATTTCGTCGCTTCCACCTTGATGAAGGGGGCATCGGCCAGCCGGGCCAGCCGGCGTGCGATCTCGGTCTTGCCGACCCCGGTGGGGCCGATCATGAGGATGTTCTTGGGCGTGATCTCGGCGCGCAGCTTCTCCTCGACCTGCTGGCGGCGCCAGCGGTTGCGCAGCGCGATCGCGACCGAACGCTTGGCCTGGGACTGCCCGACGATGTGGCGATCGAGTTCGGAGACGATTTCCTGGGGGGTCATGGACATGAAGGGGCTCGCGCTTCTCAGAGGGTCTCGACCGTGTGGTGCATGTTGGTGTAAATGCAGAGATCGGCGGCGATCTCCAGCGCTTTCTTCACGATCTGCTCGGCCGGCAACTCGGAGTTCTCGACCAGCGCCTTGGCCGCGGCCTGCGCGTAGGCGCCGCCGGATCCGATCGCGATGATGCCGTTCTCGGGTTCCAGCACGTCGCCGTTGCCGGTGATGATCAGCGAGGTGGTGGCGTCGGCCACCGCCAGCATGGCCTCGAGACGGCGCAGCACGCGGTCGGTGCGCCAGTCCTTGGTCAGCTCGATCGCCGCCCGGGCCAGGTGTCCCTGGTGCTTCTCGAGCTTGGCCTCGAAACGCTCGAACAGCGTGAAAGCGTCGGCGGTCGCGCCCGCGAAGCCGGCCAGCACCTTGCCGTGGTAGAGCCGGCGCACCTTGCGCGCCGTGCCCTTGATGACGATGTTGCCGAGCGTGACCTGGCCGTCGCCGCCGATGGCGACCTGGTCGGCGGCCCCGGCCACCTTGCGCCGGACGCTGATAATCGTGGTTCCGTGAAATTGTTCCATCGAAGCAATCTCAGGGCAAAGGCCCGGATCTCAACCCCGGCAGCCGCCGAAGTCAGTCTTTTCTGAGGACGACCGAGGCGTGGTCGGCGATGCCGATGACTTCGAAGAAAGCCGCCACCAGGCGGTGGGCGTCGACGAACTGGAGCTTCTGGCCGCGGCCGTGGTGGTCGGTGACCCAGTTGAGCAGGGTGCCGGCGGCGGCAAAATCGATCCGCACCAGGGCCGCACAGGAAACGGTGGGCGTCGTCGAATCGGCCAGCTCCGCATCGAGACGCTGCCAGGTCGAGAGCGATTCCCCGACCAGGTCGCCGACCAGCAGGCTGGGGCCCGCGCTCGCCGCGGCCGGCGCTGCGCCGCCGGAATCGATCGAGGCCCCCCTGTCAGCAGGCTTCGCCGCCGGAAAGGCGTCCAGCGACCCATAGTTGCCCTTGGGATCCTCCCAGGGCGGCGGCGACACCTCGTAGGTAATGCAGTAGTTGAGCGCCAGCAATTCGAATTCGTCGGCCCGGTGCATCATGCGCAAGGCCGCCATGTGCAGCTGCCACCAGACCGCATCGACGCCCCGGTCGTTGGCCGGCGTGGCTTCGGCGAGCACCAGCAGGAGACGGTCGGCGGCGCGAAAACGCAGCTGTACCGTGGAATCGGCCCAATGGGTGAACAAGGCCCGCAGCGGCCCGGCGGCATCGGGCTCGATGGCATCGAGCGCGCTCCAGTCGAGCCGCCAGGACGGACCTGCGGCGCCGAGCGCGCGCGTCAGGCCGATCAGGCCCTGGCGCGAGAGCCGCGGCGGGCTGGCCCAGTCGGCATCAYTGGCCGCGACCGGTGGCGGCTCGAGCGGGCCCGCCGTCGAGGCACGGGCCGAATTCGCCAGGGCGCGGAACGACATCCACTCGGGCGCGGCCTGCTTCATGCGCTGTGCATAGCGGGTGCTGGCGGCCACGAACTTCTCGGCATCGCCGATGGCACGGTAGAGGTCGAGCAGCGTCCGCCAGGTGTCGTCTTGTTCGGCGGTCGGGCTGTCGGGCGCCAGCGCCTGCAGCAGGATCGCCTCGGCGCCCGCATCGTCGCCGTGGGCGTAGCGGATCGCGGCTTCCTCGATGCTGCCGTCGTGCGCCGGCAGCTGGACCTGCAGGCCCTGGACCCCGCCCTGCGGCACGCCGGGCACGGTGTCGGCATAGGCGCGCGCGTGCTGCTCGGCCATGTGCGAACCGTCGGCGGACGCACCCCCTGCGGCCGTCGCGGCGCGCGGGTCGCGGCCCTTCCACCACTGCTGGGACATCTGCTCTTCGATCTCGTCGATCTTCTTGAGCGTGAGCGCCCTGCCCTCCGATTTGCCGGAGGTGCTGCTGACATTGAAGGAAGACGGCGTGGCCGCCGGGTCGCGCCCGCCGGCCGCCTCGCGCTGGCGCAGCTTGCGCAGCATGTCGAACTCGCGGCGGCGCACGAAGTCGTTGCGCTGCCGCCGCTCGATCATTTCCTTGAGCATTTCACGGCTGTAGCCGTTTTCGAGCGTCGACGACTCGTCGGCGTCGAGCTCGGACCAATCCTTCAGGGGATTGCGAACGAACTTCGCCACCTTCGACAGCAAGCGACCGGAATCTTCCTTGGCCATGCGCAGCGTCTCCGTCCGATTTCTCCCGTGATCAGTCGCCGAACATTTTCTGCTTGAGTTCGCGGCGCTGCTGCGCTTCGAGCGACAGCGTGGCGGTCGGGCGGGCCAGCAGGCGGCCGACGCCGATCGGCTCGCCGGTCTCGTCGCAGTAGCCATAGTCGCCGGCATCGATGCGCTGGATCGACTGCTCGATCTTCTTCAGCAGCTTGCGCTCGCGGTCACGGGTGCGCAGTTCGAGCGCATGCTCTTCCTCGATGGTGGCGCGATCGGCCGGATCGGGCACGACCACCGTGTCCTCGCGCAGGTGCTCGGTGGTCTCGCCGGCATTCTCGAGGATGCCGCGCTTGAGTTCCTGCAGCTTGAGGCGGAAGAACGCCATCTGCTTCTCGTTCATGTACTCGGAATCCGGCATGGCGATCACTTCGGCGTCGCTCAGCTCCTCGGCCGACTTGGTCTTCCAGTTGTTGACCAGCTTGGGATCCTTCTTGACCGCGATCGGCGGCGGCGGCACCAGCGCGTTCGAGGTGATCTGGACGAAGCTGGACTTGGCCGCCGTGGAGGCCACCGATTGCGGCATGGAGGGGACCGTGAGCTGGGACAGCCGCGACACGCGGCCGCCGCGGGCGGGTGCGGCGGTCGTTGCGGGTGTCGCCGGGGCGGAAATGGTGGAGGCGGCAGCCGTTTTTTTCATGGGACTCGATGGTGCAGGTGGCGCGGCGGGGGCGCCGGCCGGTTTGGAAGAGGAGGTGCTCGCGGCCGCAGGGGCCGTGCTCCGGGCGGGAGACGGGGACGGCGCGGCATGCTTGGCGGAAACCTTCTTCGCCGCGGGCACAGCCTGCTTGGCAGCCACCGTCTTCTTGACGGCGGGCTTCGTCGCGGGCTTGGCGTGGGCGGCGGGTTTCTTCACGGTGACTGGCTCCTTCGATGGACTCGGACGCGCATTCAGATCATGGGTGCTCGCCGATGGCGAACCCCGGGGTTATACCCCCGAATTCGGCTCCGAAACGCGCCCGGCCCTATGCCGGAAGTCACACTCGCTCAAAGAAGGTCGATCGCAGCCCCCGGAACAGGCGCGCGATTGTATAGAGAACCCCGGGCGCGTGGCCGGAGGATCAGACCAGGCACTGGTCCAGGCCCTGTTCCAGGATCTCGCGCGGCAGGTCGATTCCGATGAACACCATGCGGCTGGTGCGCTTTTCGTCGCCGCCCCAGGCCGGGCCGAGGTCGCTGCCCATGAGCTGGTGCACGCCCTGGAAGATCACCTTGCGCTCGGTGCCCTGCATGTGCAGAACGCCCTTGTAGCGCAGCATCCGCGGTCCGTAGATGTTGACGATCGCACCCAGGAAGTCCTCCAGCCGGGCCGGATCGAAGGCCCGGTCGGAGCGATAGACGAAGCTCTTGACGTCGTCATCGTGATGGTGGTGGTGGCCATGGCCCTCGTCCGCATGCGAGGGATGGTCGCAATGCTCGCCATGGTCATGGTCGTGGTCGTGCGCCTCTTCCTCCTTGAGGAAGTCCGGGTCGATGTCCAGCTTGGCGTTGAGGTTGAAGCCGCGCAGGTCGAACACGTCCTCGATGGGGACTTCGCCGAAATGCACCTTCTGCTGCGGCGCCCGCGGGTTCATGTGCTTGAGCCGGTGGATCAGCGCGTCGGTCTCCTCCTCGGCGACCAGGTCGCTCTTGCTGATGAAGATCTGGTCGGCGAAGCCGACCTGGCGGCGCGCCTCCTGGCGGTCGTTGAGCTGCTGCGGGGCGTGCTTGGCATCGACCAGGGTCAGGATCGAGTCGAGCAAGTAGCTCTCGGCAATCTCGTCGTCCATGAAGAAGGTCTGGGCCACCGGGCCCGGGTCGGCCAGTCCGGTGGTCTCGATCACCACGCGGTCGAAGTCGAGCAGGCCCTTGCGCTTCTTGGCCGCCAGCAGCTGCAGCGCCTCGCGCAGGTCTTCGCGGATGGTGCAGCAGATGCAGCCGTTGCTCATCTGGACGATCTGCTCCTTCGACTCGGTGACCAGGATGTCGTTGTCGATGTTCTCCTCGCCGAACTCGTTCTCGATCACGGCGATCTTCTGGCCGTGGGCCTCGCTCAGGATGCGCTTGAGCAGGGTGGTCTTGCCGGAGCCGAGGAAGCCGGTGAGGATGGTGGCGGGGATGAGGGCCATGGGGATGCTCCGGGGAAACGAGGGGAACGGGGGAAACAGGCGAAGGCGGGAAGTTTAGCGACGGCCGCCCGGCCCCGCCGCGGCAGGGACAAAGCCTACTTGCGCACCACCACCAGGCCTTTCAAGTACTCGCCTTCGGGGAACTCGATGGTCATCGGATGGTCGGGCGCGGCGCCAAGGCGCTCGGTGATGTAGCCGTCGACCCCGGCATCGATGCCGGCCGAGGCGACGATCTTGTGGAACAGGTCGGCGCCGATGCCGCCCGAGCACGAGAAGGTCAGCAGATGGCCGCCCGGCGCCAGCAGCTTGAAGGCCTGCCGGTTGAGGTCCTTGTAGGCGCGCGCGGCGCGCTCGGCGTGGGCCACGGTCGGCGCGAACTTCGGCGGATCGAGCACGATGGCGTCGAACTGCCGGCCCTCGTCGACGAAGCGGCGCAGGCTGGCATTGACGTCGGCATCGAGGAATTCGGTGCGGGCCTCGTCGAAACCGTTGAGCGCCACATGGGCCCGCGCGCGCTCCAGCGCCGGCAGCGAGGAATCGATCGAGATCAGCTCGGCGCCCTCGACCGCCCCGGCCGCCTGCAGGCCGGCCAGCGCGGCGACCGTGAAGCCGCCGGTGTAGCAGAAGCAGTTCAGCACGCGGCGAAAGCGCCGCCGGGCGGCCAGTTCGGCGAAACGCCGGCGGCTGTCGCGCTGGTCGAGGTAGAAGCCGGTCTTGTGGCCGGTCGCGATGTCCAGGCCCAGCTGCCAGTCGTGCTCGCGGATCCGCAGTTCGGTCGGGCCGCTGCCGCGCAGCCAGCCGGTCTGCGGCTTCAGGCCCTCGCGCTCGCGGCCGCTGGCGTCGGAGCGCTCGTACAGTTTTTCGAGACCGGTGGCGGCGAGCAGCGCGTCGGCCAGCACGGCCTTCCAGCGCTCGACGCCGGCCGACAGGAACTGCGCCACCAGCGTGTCGCCGTAGCGATCGACGATCAGGCCCGGCAGGCCGTCGGCCTCGCCGTGCACCAGGCGCACGCCATCGCTCTGCACGTCGAACAGCTGGCGGGCGCGGACCGCCTGCGCGACCCGTGCCGCCAGGAAGGCGGCGTCGATGCGCTGCGCCTCGTCGAAGCTCCAGGCACGGGCCCGGATCTTCGAATGCGGGCTGTACGCGGCCCAGGCCAGGAAGCGGCCATCGTCGGCCTCGATGCGGACCGTCTCGCCGGCATCGCCGCCGCCCTTGGCGATCGCCGATTCGAAGACCCAGGGGTGGCGGCGCAGCAGCGAGCGCTCCTTGCCGGAGCGGAGACGGAGAAGCTTCATGGGTTCCTGCTCTTGTTCTTGCGCAGCGCGCCGCCGGTCGGCGGCGGGCCCTCGTCGCGGGCCTGGGCCCGCGGATGGGCGGCATCGTAGGCCTTGGCGAGATGCTGGAAATCCAGCCGGGTGTAGACCTGCGTGGTGGAGATGTTGGCGTGGCCCAGCAGTTCCTGCACCGCCCGCAGGTCGCTGCTGGACTGCAGCAGGTGGCTGGCGAAGGAATGCCGCAGCATGTGCGGGTGCACCGGCGCCGACAAGCCGGACTTGAGGCTGCGTCCGCGCAGCTGCTTCCAGACCGCATGGGCCGAGAAGCGGGTGCCGTTGCGGCCGATGAAGAGCGCCGCTGCGTTGCCGGGGTCGCGCAGCCGGGCGGCCTCGAGCGCCGCGCAGTCGTCGCGCAGCGCCAGCCAGGCCCGCAGCGCCTCCAGCGCCTTGCTGCCCACCGGCACGATGCGGCGCTTGCTGCCCTTGCCGAGCACGTGGGCCTCGGCGGCGTCGAGGTCGATCCAGCCGCGCGCCGTGCCGCTGGCGCGCACGTCCAGGCCGATCAGCTCGCCGACGCGCAGGCCGCAGCCATAGAGCAGCTCGACGATCGCGCGGTCGCGCGCCTCGTCCCAGGGGTCGGCCTCGGCATCGTGAAGGTCGGCCAGCCGCACCGCCTCGTCGACCGCGAGCGCCTTGGGCAGCGGCCGCGCAGCCTTCGGCGCATGGACATCCTGCACCGGGTTCGATCCGACCAAGCCTTCATTGCCGAGCCAGCGGTAGAAGCTGCGCCAGCACGAGAGCACCAGCGCGATGCCGCGCGACGCGTGGCCGGAGCCATGCAGCTGGGCCATCCAGCGCCGCACGTGGGCGGTCTGCACCTGATCGAGCGCCAACCCGGCAGCCGCGGCGTTCTGCGCCAGCGTCGCCAGGTGGATGGCGTAGAGCTCGACCGTGCGCGCCGCCAGCCGGCGCTCGACCCGCACATGCTCGAGGTACTTCTCGATCCAGTTCGAGTTCAAGATGCGGCTCCTGCCAGAAATCCGGAAACCTGCGCCTTCCGGCCGGCGCAGCCAGGCCCCTTCGTGGAACGCCGCGGAACCGGCTTCGCCGGGCCGCTGGCGTTGCCCCCGGCAGGGGGTGGGCGGCTACACGAAGTGAGCCAACCTGGGGGCGAGCTAAAAGTACCTTGCATTGTTCACGATCGCCAGCGGCTCGCGCAACGCGCCCTTGAAGGCCATGCCCCAGCGCTGCCAGCAACTGCTCGGCGCGGCCGCGAACTGGACGTCGAACAGGCGATCGAAACCGGAGGCGCGCGCCAGCCGCTCGGCTCGCCACAGGTGGTAGGGCTCGGTCACGATGACCACGCTGCGGATGCCCGCGGCCCGCAGCACGTCGCGCGACATCGACAGGTTCTCGCGGGTCGACTGCGACACCGGCTCCAGCAGCAACGCACCGGTGTAGCCCATGCTGCGCGCGTGCTGCGCCATCACTTCGGCCTCGATGCGTCCATCCTCGCTGTCGACACCGCCGGTGAACACCAGTTGGCGCACCGTGCCGGCCTTCGCCAGCGCCAGGCCGGCATCGACCCGTCCGGTCAGGCAGGGGTTCGGCCGGCCATCCTTGTAGGCCCGGTTGCCGAGGACCAGCGCCGCATCGGCGGGGCGCTGCGGCGGCTCGGCGAGACGCGCGAGCGCATGCCGCCAGACCATCAGGTGGATCGCCGCGTAGCCCGCCACCCCGATCGCCAGCGCGCCCAGGACGCCGCGCCGCAAACGCCGGTTCAAGGCCGCAAACGCGACAGCGCGCCCGAGGCCAGCTCGGCGATGCGCTCCAGGAAGTCGGTGCCCATCTCGGCATTGAAGCGCTGGGCATCGGGCGAGGCCAGCACCAGCAGGCCGAAGGCCGGCGCCTCGGGCTCGGGCCGCAGCGGGATCAGCGAAATCGACACCGCCGCCTGCGGCTCGGCCAGCCAGCCGGCGGCCTCGAAGCCGGCGTTGAGGCCGCAGTAGGGCGCGGTCAGCGAGGTGGCGAGGGCCTTGACGTCGTCGCTGACCCACTGGGCGTAGGGCTCGCCCTGGTAGGCGCTGTCGCAGTCCCAGACCTTGATGGCGGTCTGCGGAACCATGAACAGGGTCTGCAGCTGGCCGGCGATCTGCGCCGGCAATCCGCGCGGGTCGCGGGTCGTCAGCAGGCCGCGGGTCCAGCGCTGCAGGCGGTCGGCCGTGACGACGTTTTCGGTGCCGTGGCGAACCATGTCCATCACGCGATGCTCGAGCGCCTTGATCTTCTCGCGCAGCATCTCGGCCTGGCGCTCCTGCAGGCTCACGGCGCGGTTGCCGTGCGGGCTGGTCAGTTGCACCTGGCCGAGCAGTTGGGCGTGGCGCTCGAAGAAGTCGGGCGTGTTCGCGAGGTAGTTGGCGATGTCGTCTTCGGTGATCGGATTCATGGGGTTGGTGTTGATGGGGGTCATGACGGGTCCGGCACCTCGATGTCGCCCTCGAAGACGGTGACCGCCGGCCCGGTCATCAGCACCGGGGCGCCGTCGCCGGCCCATTCGATGGTGAGCAGTCCGCCATGGGTCTGGACGTCGACCCGGGCATCGAGCAGGCCGAGCCGGATGCCGGCCACCACCGCCGCGCAGGCGCCGGTCCCGCAGGCCAGGGTCTCGCCGGCGCCGCGCTCGAAAACACGCAGGCGCACCCGGGAGCGGTCGACCACCTGCATGAAGCCGGCATTGACGCGCTGCGGAAAGCGGGGATGGCGCTCGATCAGCGGGCCCTGGGCCGCGACCGGCGCGGTATCGACGTCGGCGACGATCTGCACCGCGTGCGGATTGCCCATCGACAGCACGGCGAGGGCGACGATGGCACTGCCGGCATGGGTATCGAGCGCCAGGTGCCAGGTGTGCCACCCGCCTTCAGGCTGCGGGTTGAGCCCGGCGGTGTCGAAGGGCACCCGGGCCGGATCGAAGATCGGGGCGCCCATGTCGACCGTGACCCGGCCGTCGGCGCCCATCCGCGGCTCGATCACGCCGGACAGCGTCTGCACGCGCACCGCATCCTTGGCCGTCAGCTGGCGCTCGCGCACGAAACGCATGAAGCAGCGCGCGCCGTTGCCGCATTGCTCGACCTCGCCACCGTCGGCGTTGTGGATCACGTACTGGAAGTCGATGCCTTCGGCCGGCGACGGCCGCACCGAGAGGATCTGGTCGGCGCCGACGCCGAAGTGGCGGTCGGCCAGGAAGCGGTACTGCGCGGCGTCGAGGCCGAGCGGCGCGCGGGTTTCGTCCAGCACGACGAAGTCGTTGCCGGCGCCCTGCATCTTGGTGAAGCGGATTCGCATCGGGGGATTATCCGCTGCCCCGATGCGCCCTCGGGGTCGAATCGGGTGCAGTCCCGGGCCAGGGATACCGCGGAACCGGCTTTGCCGGGCCGCTGGTATCGCCCCCTGGAGGGGGAGCGTCGCAGGCGCATCGGGGGTGGTCTCAGAACTTGCGGTTGTAGGTGAAGATGAGTCCGGCGGTCCCGAGCGTCCCGACCTGCAAGGCGTCGTCCTTGGTCAGCCGCCAGCCGATCACGGGAATGACGCCGATGCCGAAGCCGTTGTGGTTGAACGGCACGTTGTCCTCGTACTCGTCCTTGTAGCCGTAGAGGATGCCGGCCGACAGCTTGACGTAGATCGCGGGGTTGCCGAACAGCCCGTCCCAGCGATAGCCGTAATAGCCGTAGCCGGAGGCCTGGCCGAACGAATTCCGGAACGCCGAGAAACCCCACATCCAGCCGTCCTCCCGGTTGCGCTCGATGCCCAGCAGGTAGACGTGCTTGTGATCGTTCTCGTTGCTGAAGTGGACCGCGAAGGGCCCGATGACCGCTTCCCACCACCCAGAACCGGATGAATCCTGAACGTCCGTCGATTGGGCGAATGCGGCGGGCGACGCCAGGGAGAGCAAGGTGATACCAAGTAGGGCGCCGGTCCGTAATTTCATCTGGCGGGATTCTGCCCGGAAGATCATCCAAATTCCACCTTTCACACCAGGGTCATATTTGTAAGTACTTGCATCGTCTCGCCGTGTCCAAGCCCTGGGCCGACAGCGCGATCAGGTCAACGCGCCGTCGCGGGCCACGATGCGGCCGCCGGCCACCACCAGTCGGCGCACCGGACGCGCCACGATGGCCTCGGCGACGGTCCGGGCGTCGACCAGCACCAGGTCGGCGCGGTCGCCCGGCGCCAGGCCGTAGGCCGCAAAGCCGCAGCCGCGGGCGCCGGCGTGAGTGACGCAGTCGAGCGCGACGTCGAGTTCGTCGTCGCGGCGCAGGTTGTAGCGCAGGCCGATCAGCATCGCGCGCTCGAGCATGTCGGGGTTGCCGTAGGGCGACCAGGTGTCGCGGATGCCGTCGTTGCCGCCCAGCACCGTGAGGCCCGCCTGGCGACACGCCATCAACGGCGGCACGCTGCGCGACGCCGGTGCGCTGGTGATCAGCACCATGCCGAGCTGCGCCATGCGTGCGATCAACGGGTCGCGCTCCGACGGCGGCAGGTCGCCGAGGCAGAAGCCGTGGCTGATCGCGACCTGGCCCTGCATGCCGAGCGCGACGACGCGGTCCATGATCAGCCCGAGCGAGAAGGCGCCCATCGCGCCGGGCTCGTGCAGGTGAATGTCGATGCCGCAGCCGCGGCGCTCGGCGATGCCGAACAGCGTATCGAGCGAGCGCACCGGATCGCCATCGATCGCACAGGGGTCGAGCCCGCCGAGCACGTCGGCGCCCTCGGCCATCGCCTGCTCGAGCAGAGCCGCAGTGCCGGGCCGCTGCAGCAGGCCCGACTGCGGGAAGGCGACGATCTGGATCTGCTGCAGCGCCTGCAGCGCGCTGCGCGTGCGGGCCACGCCTTCGAGGTGGCGCAGCCCAGCCTGCGTATCGATGTCGACATGGGTCCGCAGCCGCGTCGTGCCCCGGGCCAGGAAAGCCCGGGCCAGCGCCAGCGACTGGCTGGCCGCGTCATGGCCGCTGGCGTGGCGAAAGGCACGCTCGTTGTCGATCTTGTCGACCAGGCGGGTGCCGACCTCGTTGCGGTACCAGTCCATGCCCCACAAGGTCTTGTCGAGATGGGTGTGGCCTTCGACCAGTCCCGGCAGCAGCAGGGCGCCGCCGCCCTCCTCCAGATCGACCTGCGTCTGCGCCGGCGCCGCCAGGGAGGCGCCGACCGCCGCGATCCGGCCGTCGCGCACGAGCAGGTCGACCGGCGCCTTGCCCAGGGGGCGAACGTTGCGGACCAGGAGGGCATGGGGCAGGGACATGGAAGGCCTCGGCGAACGGAAGACGAAGCCACGATGGTACGAGCGGCACCGACCCCGAACCGCATGCTGCACCCCGAATGCGGAGACATCTTGAAGGCCCGGCGCGGCGGGCCGATGTTGTTGCGCCAGCGCCTCAGCCAGGGACTAATGCGCGGCATCGCAACTGAATTTCGCTTTCCGATGAACCCCATCCCCGCCTGCTTCGCCCTCCTCCTCGCGCTGCTGCTCTGCCTGCCCTGGCGCCTGCTGCGACCGCGGGCCGCCGCCGCCCGACCGGCCATCGCGCGCCTTGCCCATGCGGCCGGGCCGCGCAGCCGCACCGACATCCGCCAGCTGCTGCACCAGATGTCGGAGTCGCTGCACGGCCGGCTGCAGGCGGCCGGCATGGCGCTCGAACTGAAGCTGCCGGCCGATCCGCTGCCGGTGGTGCTCGACCTCCCGGGCATGCAGGAGGTGCTGGCCCGCATCGTCGAGCTGGCGTGCCGCGCGATGCATGCCGGCAGCACGCTGCAGGTGCTCGGCCGCATCGACGGCGCCCACGCCGTCGTCAATTTCATCGATGCCGCCCCCGGCCTCGACGAGCCGCGCCTCGCGCGCTGCTTCGATGCCGCCGCCGCCCGCAGTCCGCGCTGGCGCAGCGATCTCGACGCCATCGCGAGCGTCGCGCTCTGCGAACAGATCGTGAGCGATCACCGCGGGCGGATCTATGCCGCTCCGTCGCCGCTCGGCAGCCTCGGCATCACGCTGAGACTGCCGCTGGAACGCCAGGCCGCCGGCGCCGCGCGCCTCCAGGGCCTGTGACTGCACACGATTTCTCCCAGATCGTGGCGCACAGTCGCAGCCGCGCGAGTTCCGCGCAGGAGGAAACACACATGCCCGATTCCCTGTCCCCGATGCCCGCAGCCGGCCGCCGCCAGGCGCTCGGCGCGCTCGGCTCCCTGGGCCTGCTGACGCTGGCCGGCTGCGGCGGCGGAGGCGCTGCCGGCAGTACCGGCACGTCGACCCTGTCGACGGCCCTGGCAACGAGCGCCAGCACCGCCACGGACAGCGCCACGGCGGCCGAAACGGCGGCAGCCACGACGTCCGCCACCACCAGCAGCTGCCAGGTCGTGCCCGAGGAAACGGCCGGCCCCTACCCCGCGGACGGCTCGACGGCCAGCAACAACAACTACAACGTGCTGGCACTCGCCGGCATCGTGCGCTCGGACATCCGCACCAACGTCGGCAGCAGCGTCCAGGTGGGGGGTGCACCGCTGACGCTCTCGATCACGCTGACCAACACGCAGTCCGCCTGCGCGCCGCTGGCGGGCTATGCGATCTACCTGTGGCATTGCAC
>NZ_JBFUCJ010000051.1:0-44139 GCF_056405295.1 Variovorax sp. P1_H2
ACGTTGTTGTTCAACGTGCCGACGGCCGTTTCTTCGGCGGGATCGTGCTTCACGTAGGCCAGCGCCGTCGGGTTCTTGCCGATCGCGACCGAGCCCTTGAGCGCGATGTCGGTCGGAACCGCCGAGCCGTTGGACGCGTAGTTGCCGAGGCTGTAGATCTGCAGGCTGCCGTCTTCGGTCGCGATCCAGGCACGCTGCGTCGAGTACAGGCTTGCCTTCACCGCGGTCGGATGCTTGCCGAGATCGACCGTCTTGATGACAGTCGGCTTCTGTTGCGGCGCCTGGTCGAAGGTGAACGGCCACTGGGTGGCGGCCTGGCCCACCGTGGTGGTCTTGGCGTAATCGGCATCGGTTCCGAAGTACATCGACTGGTAATAGTCGAACAAGGGCTTCAGGTTGACGAACGAGACCTTCTGCTCCGACTTCGACACCACCACCGCGACACCCCCGTGGGCCAGACTGCCGTAGTTGCAGCCGCCGGCCATGAAGGTGGCGCGATTGGCCGCCACGTTAAGCGGCAATTGCTCGTGCGTGACGAAGTTGCTGCCGCAGCTCCCCGGCAGGTAGACGCGCTGCAGGGTCTCGTTCTCCAGACCGGTGGTGACCGAGATCTCGGTCGGCGCGATCATGTCCGGCAGATCCACGTAGCCGATGACCTTCATGAACGCGATGTTGTTCAGGTTCGGCAGGCCCGGCACGATCGAGGTCCAATCCCCCCAGTAGCGGCCGTCGCTGCATGACTGGCAGCCGCCAGCAAGYGCGACCAAGGCGATCTGGCCCTTGAGGTTCACGGTATCCCAGACGGTGATGAGGGCGAATTCGCCGCCGTTGGTGACCGCCACTGCGGTCGGCACCTTGCCRGCGTCGAGCTGTGCGGTGGAGTGGTTGCTGGCCGTGTTGCTGCCGGTGGTRCCGATCAGGCCGCTCTGGAAGGCCATGACCGATTGCACGCACCAGGTCAGGCGGGCGTAGCAGCGGCCCATGGCCACCGGGGTCGTCTGGACACCCGCCGGGATCATCGACTTGTAGTAGGTGTTGGTGTTCCGATCCTGGCTGTCGCCGCCATACACCCAGCTGGCCTGAGGGGCCTCCGAGAAGGTGTTGCTGCGCTGCGCCAGGAACTCGAGCGTCGACACGCCCAGATACTTGCTTGGATCGTCCGGCACCCAGGCCACCTGTCCCATGGTCGTCGAGTAGTCGCCCTCGTTGGCGTTGTAGGCACCCAACTGCCATGTCATGTTGATGAAGCGCGCGTCGGCGGGGTACGCGTTGTTCGTCGCTGCCGGGTAGGTCGTCGATGCTCCGGCCGTCGCCGTCCCCTTGCCGTAGCGGTACTCGATGCCCGCGGCGCTGTTCAGCTGGCCCGCCATCGTGCGGTAGTCCGGAACCGATACCTTGCCCGAAGCGTCGACCACATCGCCAACGACCGCAGGCGCCGTCGTGGTGCTGGCGGACATGCTGCCCGAGGGCGTCGTCGCCTGGCTGACCGTGGCGCTTCCCGCGGAGGTCCCATCGGCCGCTGTGCCCAGGCCGGCCAGGCTGCTCCCTCCTCCTCCGCCGCCACCACCGCAGGCGGACAAGGCGCTCGCGGCAACAAGCAGAAGAACCGAGCATTTATATGAAACATTCAACAAAAAACACCTCCAAAATAACAAGTTGTGGGTTTTTACGTGGGAGAGCTCCTACGGGGCAACCCTTCTTGCAAATCCTTTCTTCATGTTTTTTGTCTCCCTTTGGTTGAACTTACAAAGGTATTGAATAGTGACGTTATGACCGCAAATCATCAAGCCTCTCGTCGGTTAGCTCTTTCTACTTATATAGGTGCCGACGGCATCGCCATCATTCCGACCTCGCCGGAGCGCCAGCGCAACCGCGACAGCGACTTCCTGTACCGGCACGACAGCTACTTCTATTACCTGACCGGGTTCACCGAGCCGAACGCCTGGCTGGTGCTGTCCGGGGACGGCCGTTCCACGCTCTTCTGCGCGCCCAAGGACCTGGAGCGCGAGATCTGGGACGGCTTTCGGCTGGGCCCGGAAGCAGCCCCGGCGTCGCTCGGGGTGGACGAGGCCCATTCGATCGACGAGCTCGATGCCCGGCTGCCGCGCCTGCTGGAGAACAAGCGCGTGGTCTGGTATCCGTTCGCGACCCACAAAGGGCTGGAGACGCGGATCGACGGCTGGCTGTCGGCGGTCCGGGCGCGGGTGCGCTACGGTGCCCTGTGCCCCGAGGAACAGCGCGACCTCTGCGGCCCGCTCGATGAGATGCGGCTGGTGAAGGACGCCCATGAACAGGACGTGATGCGCCGCGCGGCCCGGATCAGCGCCAAGGCCCACATACGCGCGATGCAGATGTCGGCCCGCATGCTGCGCGAGGGCCGGGAGGTGCGCGAGTACCACCTCGATGCCGAGCTGCTGCACGAGTTCCGCCTCGGCGGCTCGCAGTACCCGGCCTACGGTTCGATCGTCGCCGCGGGCGCCAACGCCTGCGTGCTGCACTATCGCGCGGACGCCGCGCCGGTGCGCGACGGCGATCTGGTGCTGATCGATGCCGGCTGCGAGCTCGACGGCTATGCCAGCGACATCACCCGCACTTTCCCGGCCAACGGCAAATTCAGCGGACCGCAGCGCGCCCTCTACGACCTCGTCCTGGCCAGCCAGGACGCCGCCGTGGCCGTCACACGCGCCGGACAGCGCTTCACCGACCCCCACGACGCCACCGTGCGGGTGTTGTCGCAAGGCATGCTCGATCTCGGCCTGTTGAACGCCGACAAGGTCGGCAGCGTCGACGACGTGATCGAGAAGCGCGCCTATTTCCCTTTCTACATGCACCGGACCGGGCACTGGCTGGGCATGGACGTGCACGACTGCGGCAGCTACATCGAACCGACGCAGGTCGGCGAAGTGAGCGAGCGCAGGGACCCGCTGTCCAACGAACTCATCCAGAACCGGCCCAGCCGCATCCTGCATCCGGGAATGGTGCTGACGATCGAGCCCGGCCTCTACGTACGGCCGGCGGAGGGCGTGCCGGAACAGTTCCACAACATCGGCATCCGGATCGAGGATGACGCGATCGTCACAGAGAGCGGATGCGAACTGATTTCGCGCGGGGTGCCGGTCGATGCGGACGAAATCGAAGCATTGATGCGCGCTTAGCGCCGGCCGCATGGGGCCCGCCGCGCGAAAGACCGGGAACCAACACTTACATTTGTTCCCTTAGGAAGTCCTATTTGGGTCCCATGCGAAAACGTTTCTGGATTCCCCTCGTCCTGGTTCTGCTGGCATGGTCCTATGTCGCGCGCCCGGTCTACGACTTCGCCTGGATCGCGGCGGGCCGACTCTGGGACATGGCCGGCACGCGCATCGGGGCACCGACCCTGCGGCCGTCGCGCGATGCCGTGGTCGGCCGGAGCCTGGGGCAGGGGGAAGAGATTGCGGGCTATCTTCGCGCCCTGCGCAGCGCGGCACCCGACGCGCTGGCGGTCGCCGCCGCACCCGAAGCCTCGCGCGCGCGCCTGCGCCAGAGCCTTCACTATCCGCCGCCAGGCTTCGAGACGCCGGGCACCGAAGCCGTGGTTGAAGCCGTCATCGGCGAAGACGCGTTCGCAAGCTACCGCGAACTGAAGATTCCGGTCCTGCCCGGCGTCTACGCGACCGGCCTGTACCTGCGGCCCAAGAGCGCGGACGCACAGCAGAAGCTGCCGCTGGTCATCTCCGCGCATGGCCGCGGCGGGATGCCCTCCGAAACCGCGGATGGCAAGTTGCCGGGCCTGGTGAAGTCGCGCCGCGATCTCGCCTGGGACGCCTTGAAGCACGGCTACGCGGTCTGGCTGCCGGTCTACGTCCACTACGACAAGAACGGCAGCGACTTCCGGGACCGGCTTACGGCCAGGGCCTGGGAGGCCGGCACTTCAGTGCCGGCCATCGAGATCGCGAAGACGGTCAAGGTCCTTGACGTGCTGCTGAAGCGTCCCGACATCGATGCCGGACGCGTTGCCATGATGGGCCATTCCTATGGCGGCTTCTACACCCTCTATACGGCCGCACTCGACCCGCGCATCCGCGTCGCGGTCGTTGCCGCCTATTTCAATGACCGCGAAGCGGTGCTGGACTCGTCCGAACCGACCGGCTTCCTCGACTGGCGATTCCCCGACTCGCTGACGCTGTGGCGCGACCCGTCGGTCGCGGCACTGGTGGCGCCGAGGCCGCTGCTGATCGAGGCCGGCAACCAGGACCAGCTGTTCCCGATCGCAGGTGCGCGCCGGGCAGCGCCGGAGGTCGGTCGCGTCTATGAGCGCCTGGGCGTCGCCGACCGCTTCGAGTTCAGGGAGTTCGTCGGCCGGCACGACTTCGATGGCGAGGCGGCGATGAACTTCATCGACCGCCATCTCAAACCGTCTTCCCCGCCAGGTGCCCGCGAGTGAAGGCCTCCTCGAAGRTCGAATAGCCGGACCAGTCGCCGTGCGCGAAGGCCAGGCGCCCGGCAGCCACCCGATCCTTCGCCCCCAGCGTCGCCAGCAGGCCGGGGGCCGGGATCGCCATCGCATGGCCGTGGCGCGTGATGTCGATCCGCGTCGCGAGTTCGCCGAGCTCGGGGTGGGCTTGCGACAACTCGGCCAGCAACTCGTCTCGCCAACCGGCCCACGACCTCTCCAGCAACTGGCGGCGGCCGTCCGGCCCGTCCCAGCCGCTGGGGCCGAGCGGTCGATACCAGGTCAGCACCGTGGCGCGCGGCGTCGGGTCCAGGGACTGGTGCCGCGCATCGACATAGCCCAGGCCGCGGCTGCCGTGGATCACGTTGTCCCACGACGGCGCCGCGCCCGGCCGGTCGGCCAGCGCGGCGCTCAGATGCACGTTGGCGACCAGCCAGGGGGCATAGCGCAGCGATGCGGCGGCCAGGCGCAGCCGTTCGGGCGGGCCCTCCACCACGCGGACGGCAATGAAGACCGGCAGCGCGACGATGCACCGCTCTGCCTGCCAGCGCAGCCGCGATCCGCTGGCGACATCGACCGCGTCGACCTCGACGCCGCTGCGCGTCTGCGCGATGCGCGTCACGGCGTGGCCGGTCCGGAGCCGATCGCCGAGCGGCTGTGCGAGCCGCCGGGTCAGCCAGGCGTTGCCTTCCGGCCAGGTCAGTACCGCCTCGCGCTCGCCGTCGTCCTCGCCGGGCGCGTGGAAGCCGTGCCGACTGGCGAAATAGTGGATGCCGGCCCAGGCGGAGACATGGGCCAGGCCGGCGCCGTAGTCGTCGCGGCAGCAGTAGTCCAGATACCAGCGCAGATGCGGATCGCTGAAGCCCTCGCGCCCAAGCCAGGCTTCGAAGGGCAGCGCATCCAGTTCCAGCAGGGCCGGCGCCGGCACGGTGCGCAGCGTCGGAATCGAGAACCGCGCCTGGCGCCGCAGATCGTCCACGCGCCGCGAAAAGCGCCGGTACTGGGCCAGCGTGCCGGCCCCCACGCCCTGCACCGGCAGCAAGCCCTCCTGCCAGCTTCCTTGAAAGAACAGGCGCTCCTGCGGGCTGTGGCAGAGATGCCGCTCGTCGTACTGCCATCGGCCGGCCACCCGACGGCGCAGGCCCAGTTCCTCGAGCAGGTCCTGCACCTCGTGCGCGGCGTCGCCAGGCAGCGGCAGGTAGTGCGCGCCGAGCGGACAGGCAATGCCCTGCACGGCGCCGCCGCGGCTGTTGCCGCCGGCCTGGTCCTCGAGTTCGAGCAGGACGAAATCGTCGACGCCGGACAGGCGCAGCGCCCGCGCCGCCGCCAGGCCGGCCACGCCGCCGCCGGCGATCACGACGCGGGTGCGCCGCGCGGCGTCGGGGGCGGCGCCGGCCGACAGCGTGCCATCGCGCCATGCATGGCCTCGTGCCACGTCGATCCCCGTGAAGCCGCCTTCGATATCGCGCCGCGCTTCGCAACCCGCCAGGGCCGCAGCGGCGGCGGCCGGCATGCCCAGGAACGCACGCCGCTTCATCGCCCCCACTCGTGCTCGTAGGTGCTCACCAGCGTCTGGTTCGACAGCCGGTTCACCTCGGCCGGCACCCGCGCCATGTCGCGCGGGAAGTCGAACAGCAGCGGCAGCGTCGGCACCGACAGGAAGCGCAATCCTTCCGGCAGTGCCTCGGGCAGGCGGAACGGCCGGCGGCTGGCGATGATGTAGCCCCACTCGCCGAAGCTCGGCACGTGCGCGTGATAGGGCATGGCCGTGAGCCCGACCGATTCGATGGTCGTCGCCACGGTCCAGAAGCTCTTGCGCGCCACCAGCGGCGAGGTGGTCTGGATGACCGCGTAGCCGCTCGCCGCCAGCCGCTGGTCGAGCAGCGCATAGAACGAACTGGTGTAGAGCTTGCCGATCGCGAAGTTGGTCGGATCGGGAAAGTCGACCACGATGACATCGAAAACCTCGCCCGGTTGCTGCAGCCACTGGAAGGCGTCGGTGTTGACGATCGTCAGCTTCGGAGAACTCAGCGAATGGTCGTTCAGGGCGGCCAGCGTCTGGTGCTCGCGGAACAGCCGGGTCATGTTCGGATCGAGTTCGACCAGCGTCACGTGCTCGACCGACGGGTACTTGAGGATCTCGCGCACCGCCATGCCGTCGCCGCCGCCCAGCACCGCCACCTTGCGCGGTGCGCCGTGGGCCGCCATCACGGGATGCACCAGCGCCTCGTGGTAGCGGTACTCGTCGCGCTCGGCGAACTGCAGGTTGCCGTTGAGGAACAGCCGGTGCCCGGCGGCGCCGCGCGTGACCACGATGCGCTGGTAGGGCGAACTGGCGCTGAAGACGATCCGGTCCTGGTAGAACTTGTCCTCGGCCAGGGTCGTGATGCGATCGGCGAGGACGAAGGCCGCCAGCAACGCGCCCAGCGCCAGCACGCAAGCCAGTGCATGCGCGCCGACACGGCGCAGTTCGTGCCGGAACAGCCACAGCGCCCAGACCGCCACCACCGCGTTCATGAAGCCGAACAGCAGACCGGTGCGGATCATCCCCAGTTGCGGCACCAGCAGCAGCGGAAAGGCGATCGACACCGCCAGGGCCCCGAGGTAGTCGAAGGTCAGCACCTGCGACACCAGGTCCTTCAGGGCGACGTTGCGCCGCAGGATCCGCATGACCAGCGGGATCTCGAGCCCGACCAGCGTGCCGACCACCAGCACCAGGCCGTAGAGCAGCAGCCGGAAGGCGCCGGGGACGTAGGCGTTGGCGATGAACAGCAACGCCGGCAGCGCGCCGCCGACCAGCGCCACCATGAGCTCGATGCGCAGGAAGTGCGCCGGCAGCTGGCGCTCGAAGTAGCGCGACAGCCAGGAACCCACGCCCATCGCGAACAGGTAGGTGCCGATGATGGTGCTGAACTGCAGCACCGAGTCGCCCAGCAGGTACGAGCTCAGGGCCGCCGCGCTGAGCTCGTACACCAGCCCGCAGGCCGCGACCACGAAGACGCTGGCGAGCAGCGCGATCTCGACCGGCTGCGGGCCGCTGCGCAGGGCGGGAAGCGCGGACAAGGCCGCCCCCTTCAATGAATGGCCGCGGCGATGATGATGCAGATGCCGAGGCTCATCGCGGCAACCACGAGCCCCAATGCCACGTTCTGCTTCTCGACGATCTCCTGCCACAGGTCATAGGGCGTGAGCTTGTCGACGATCAGGAAGGCCAGCCAGAAGACCGCCAGGCCGATCACCGCGTAGATCAGCGATCCGAGGATCACGGCCGGCTTCAACCATTCAATTCCCATGATGAGAACCTCCGAAAAAAAACGTCACTTGTGGCTGCCGCCACTCGAATAGCCGCCGTACGAACCGCCCGCGCTGCGCGAGCCGCCGGAGCCGCTCCCGCCGCTGCAGGTGCTCAGGATGATCAGCAGCACGATGATCACCACCACGATCAGCACGATGGTGCCGCAGCCGAGGCGGGAGGCCGCGCTCACCGGCAGCGCGTCGCTGCGCTTGAACATGTCCTTCCGGCGATCGAGCTTGAAGGCCGCCGCGACCGCGGCGCTGTCGATCCGGCTGCCGGACGACCAGGTCAGCTCGTTCGCCGAGCGCTCCATCGACAGCAGCGCGCTGCCGCTGGCGAAGTCCCGGTTGAAGGTCTTCTGGCCGCGCTCGACCTGCCAGTAGAACTCGCCCGCGACATAGCTGGTCTCGGCGTTGTAGGCGTACTGCTGCTGGTAGACCTTGCCGAGGTAGGTGGCCCGGGCGCCGCTCTCCGCCATCCGGGGCGCACCGGTGGTCGGCTTGACCAGGCTCCAGCCGTCCTCGGCATCGACCAGGAAGCTGAAGCCGCGCTTCTTGTTGTAGAGCAGGTATTCGCTCCAGCCGAAGTGCTCGTCGTCGCCGGTCGCCACGCCCATGCGGTGCTGGAATCCGACCAGCTGCCAGTCCGCGCCCTGCAATTGGCCGATGCTGCCGAGCGGGATCAGCGGCTGCACCGGCTCGTGCTGGGCCGCATGCCGAAGCTCGCCGCCGATGCCCTGTGACAGGTCGATGATGCTGTTGCACGACGCACAGGTGATGCTCTTGCTCTCGGCCAGGTTGACCGTCACCGGCGAGCCGCAGTTCGGACAGTTGAAGCTGCGGCCCTTTTCCTCCCTGGCCGACTCGTTGCGCAGGCCGGTGAGCTGCAGGTCCTCGAGCTGTACCGAGCGGCCCAGGTAGCTGCCCGGCGGATCGGTGTCGTACTCGAGGCTCAGCACCTGGCCCTGCTCGTTGCGCAGTTCGACCACCGCGAACGGACGGCCGAGCTCGGGCAGCCGCGGCAGTTCGCCCTGGGCCGAGACCAGCGCCACCTGCTCGTTCGAAGCCACGGTGTAGTTCTGGCCGTTGAAGGCGGTGCTGCCGCCCACGCGCAGCTCGACCGCCGGCGGTGCCGCGCGCTGCAGCTCGAGGGGCGAGGCGAAGACGAAGGCGCCGTTGTCCTCGCTCAGGATGCCGCTGCGCTCGCCGTCGAAGGCGGCGATCCATTCGGTCCAGTGGCCGCCGGCATAGCGGTACTGGAGCCTGCCGACCAGCGTGAGCGGCTGGCCCTCGACGCGGCCGGCGGCGAACAACTGCAGCGGGCTGAAGTCGTCGAACAGCTCCGCCATCTTGCCGGTGCGCGCCAGCGTCTCGCCCTGGCGCACCACGGTGCTCTGGCAGTAGGGGCAGACCGCGTGCGTCGACTGCGCCGATCGGAACTCGACCGGCGCGCCGCAACCGGGGCAGGGCGCGCGGTAGAAGCGCTGGCTGCCGCTGTCCGTCACACGAGCTTTTTGAGCAGCTCCGCCTTCTTGGCGTCGAATTCTTCCTGCGTGAGGATGCCCTTGGCCTTGAGCTCACCGAGCTTCTCGAGCGTGGTCATCACGTCGGCCGGATTGACCCCCGCGGCCGCCGGTTCGGCCTGCGCCGCCGCGGGCTGCGCCTGCAAGCCCTGCGCCAGGTTCTGCGCCAGCACCTGGCCCAGCGCAACGCCGGCCCCGAGGCCCATCGCGTCGCCGGCGATGCCGCCGCCGCCGCCCGCGCCCTCGGCGAACTTGGGGATCGCCTGCGCGGTCTGGTACTGCATGAACTTGCCCATGTCGTTGCCGACCATGCCCATGCCGATCTTCTGATCGAGGACCTTCTGCAGTTCTTCCGGCAGCGAGACGTTCTGGACCGTGATGTTCTCGAGCTGGATCCCGATCTTGGCGAACTCGGGCGTCAACTGCTTCGCCAGCGCTTCGGCGAACTGGATCTGGTTGGCCGCGAGGTCGAGGAAGGGCACGCCGCTGGCGGCAATCGCATTGCTGATGTTCTGCAGCAGCAGGCCGCGCAGCTGGCCGTCGAGGTCGGCCACCGTGTAGAGCTCGCGCGTGCCCGAGATCTGGGTATGGAACAGCCTGGCATCGCCGATGCGGAAGCTGAAGTTGCCGAAGGCGCGCAGCCGCACCGCGCCGAAGTCCTTGTCGCGCACCGTGATCGGCTGCGGCGTGCCCCATTTCTGGTCGACCTGCTGGCGGGTGCTGAAGAAGTAGACGTCGCTCTTGAAAGGCGACTCGAAGAGCTTGTCCCAGTTCTTGAGGTAGGTCAGGACCGGCAGCGTCTGCGTCGTCAGCTTGTACATGCCCGGGCCGAAGACGTCGGCCACCTGGCCCTCGTTGACGAACACCGCGACCTGCGACTCGCGCACCGTGAGCGACGCGCCGTTCTGAATTTCCATCTCCGCCATCGGGAAGCGCCAGGCCAGCGTGCCGTCGCCGGTCTCGGTCCACTGAATGATGTCGATGAACTGCTTCTTGATGAAATCCATCAGCGCCATGGTCGCTCCTCGTTCACGGGGGTTTTCCGTGGCGGTGATATTGCCACAGCGCCCGAAGGACAACCCTGGGGACAGTTCCGGCACAACACGCCACTTGTCCACAGGCAGGCGGCCTCGTCCGAAGTTGTTCGCCTCGCCGCGACAGCAGCGAAGCGCGCCTGCACACAGCCGCCGGGCTGCGGCAAACCCTTGTCGCAAAAGGAGAAATGAGCCCTGTCCACAGAACAGGACGGCCCTTACTACTACTACTAATCTAAATAAGAAGACTAAGAAGAAAAGATAGGAACAGCCACTTTCCACCCAGCCATCCGGGTCGGCGCCTCGCGCCCCACGGGCGGTCGGATCGAGGTCTACAATCGGCGCCCTTTACAAGAAGCGTCCTAGGAGGCACGGCCCCATGTCCGATTCGACTTCGCAGATCCCCACGCCCGAAGACAAGCGCGCCGAGCTGCGCCGCGCCGCGCTCGAGTACCACGAACATCCGGTGCCGGGCAAGATCTCGATCGCGGCCACCAAGCAGATGGTCAACCAGCGCGACCTCGCCCTGGCCTACTCGCCCGGCGTGGCGGCGCCCTGCGAAGAGATCGTCAAGGACCCGGTCAACGCCTTCAAGTACACGGCGCGCGGCAACCTGGTCGGCGTCATCACCAACGGCACCGCGGTGCTGGGCCTGGGCGACATCGGGCCGCTGGCTTCCAAGCCGGTGATGGAAGGCAAGGGCGTGCTGTTCAAGAAGTTCGCCGGCGTCGACGTCTTCGACATCGAGATCGACGAGAAGGACCCGGCCAGGCTGGTCGAAGTGATCGCCGCGCTGGAGCCGACCTTCGGCGCCATCAACCTCGAGGACATCAAGGCCCCCGACTGCTTCTACGTCGAACGCGAGCTGCGCAAGCGCATGAAGATCCCGGTCTTCCACGACGACCAGCACGGCACCGCGATCACCGTGGCGGCCGCGATGCTCAACGGCCTGAAGGTGGTCGGCAAGGACATCGGCCAGGTCAAGCTCGTGACCTCCGGCGCCGGCGCCGCGGCGCTGGCCTGCCTGAACCTGCTGCTCAAGGTCGGCCTGAAGCGCGAGAACGTCTACGTGACCGACCTCGCCGGCGTGGTCTACGAAGGCCGCACCGAGCTGATGGACGACGACAAGCGCCAGTACATGCAGAAGACCGACGCGCGCACCCTGAACGACATCATCGAGCGCGCCGACGTGTTCCTCGGCCTGTCGGCCGGCGGCGTGCTGAAGCCCGCGATGGTCGCCAAGATGGCGGCCAAGCCGGTGATCTTCGCGCTGGCCAACCCGAGCCCCGAGATCTCGCCGGAAGACGCGCATGCGGTGCGCGACGACGTCGTCATGGCGACCGGCCGCACCGACTACCCGAACCAGGTCAACAACGTCCTGTGCTTCCCCTACATCTTCCGCGGCGCGCTCGATTGCGGCGCGACGACCATCACCGACGAAATGGAAGTGGCGGCGGTGCACGCGATCGCCGACTTGGCGCAGGCGGAACAGAGCGAGCGCGTGGCGGCCGCCTACGTCGGGGAGAAGCTGAGCTTCGGCCCCGAGTACCTGATCCCGAAGCCCTTCGACCCCCGGCTCATGATGAAGATCGCGCCCGCGGTCGCCAAGGCCGCGGCCGAGAGCGGCGTCGCGCTGCGCCCGATCACCGATCTCGACGCCTACCGCGACAAGCTGCAGACCTTCGTCTACACCTCGGGCACGATGATGAAGCCGATCTTCGACGCCGCCAAGCGGGCGCCGAAGAAGCGCGTGGCCTACAGCGAAGGCGAGGAAGAACGCGTGCTGCGTGCGGCCCAGATCGTGGTCGACGAAGGCATCGCGCGGCCGACCCTGATCGGGCGACCGGCGATCATCGCGCAGCGGATCGAGAAGTTCGGCCTGCGCCTCAAGGAAGAACTCGACTACGACATCGTCAACGTCGAGCAGGACCACCGCTACCGCGATTTCTGGCAGACCTACCACCGCATGACCGAGCGCAAGGGCACCACGGTGCAGACCGCCAAGATCGAAATGCGGCGGCGCCTGACCCTGATCGGCGCCATGCTGTTGCACAAGGGCGACGTCGACGGCCTGATCTGCGGCACCTGGGGCACCACTGCATTGCACCTGCACTACATCGACCAGGTGATCGGGCGGCGCCCGGGCGGCTGCCCCAGCACGCCGCAGGATGTGCCGATCTACGCCTGCATGAACGGCCTGCTGCTGCCGGATCGCCAGGTGTTCCTGGTCGACACGCATGTCAACTATGACCCGACGCCCGAAGAACTGACCGAGATCACGACCATGGCGGCCGAGGAGATGATGCGCTTCGGCCTCAAGCCCAAGGCCGCGCTGCTGTCGCATTCGAACTTCGGCAGCAGCAACCAGCCGAGCGCGGTCAAGATGCGCCAGACGCTGGACCTGCTGCGGGTCCAGGCGCCCTGGCTCGAGGTCGACGGCGAGATGCACGGCGACATGGCGCTCGACAGCAAGCAGCGGGCGGCCGTGATGCCGCACAGCGCGCTGGCCGGCAATGCCAACCTGCTGGTGTTTCCCAACATCGACGCGGCCAACATCTCGTACAACCTGCTGAAGACGGCGGCCGGCGGGAACATCGCGATCGGGCCGGTGCTGCTCGGTGCAGCCAAACCTGTGCATATTCTCACGCCCAGTGCGACCGTTCGCCGCATCGTGAATATGACAGCACTGACCGTCGCGGATGCCAATGCCGAACGATAAGCGGAACATCGACAGCGAACGCTAACTTCAACAGCGTCGCTTCTCCCTTCTACCTGCTCAAAGATTGAGCAGGTGCTTGCTATTTGCGCGTCCCTGGTGCACACTTGCGGGCTTGAATTTGCGGGTTAACCCCAAGGTTGATCCCCCGGTTCGGTTCTCGCTCTTTTCCTTCTGGTGCCCCATGGCGGCTTACGCCTCGATCTCGTCCCCGGTTTCCAAGTTGGCGCTCACTGGCATGCTGCTGGTGGCCCTGACGACGGGAGTCCAGGCTCGCGAATGGTTCGGCGCCCGTGACGGCACCCCGGCACAGGAAACGGTCGCGCTGGCCGAACTGCCGGTGCAAGGCCAGCGTACCTATGAGGCCATTTTGAACGGTGGTCCTTTCCGGCACGAGAAAGACGGCACGGTGTTCGGCAACCGAGAACGACTGCTGCCGCCGGAACGGCGAGGCCACTATCGAGAATACACGGTCGATACGCCCGGTTCGCGTGACCGGGGCGCCCGGCGCATCGTCTGTGGAGGCGAGCGCACGACGCCATCGGGCTGCTGGTATACGGCAGACCACTACGCGAGCTTCCGGCGGATCGTGCCATGAGCGAGCAACTGAATTGGAGCGGCGCCGAAAGGTGTCCCGAAGAAATGACGACGACGACAACCATGGAAAGACCAGCGGAGATGACCTTATCCCTTCGTGCAGTGCGACCCAACATCGTGCAGTCGATTCGCGCCTTCCGCGTGAACGACCTGCAGGAAGCGGCGCATGCGGCCGGTCAGCATTTCCTGTACGCCAACCTGGGCAACGCCCAGACGAAGCAGGACGTGCTTGACCTGATTGCCCAGCAATTCACCTTCCCGCAGCACTTCGGCAAGAACTTCGACGCGTTGTACGACTGCATGACCGATCCCTTGCACAAATCGGGCCCGCAGCCGGGTTTCGTCATCGTGCTCGAGCAGATCCCGGCCAATGCCAAGTTCGACAAGGAAGCACGTGAGCAGCTGCTCGACATCTTCCGCGACGCCTCCGACTACTGGGGAGACCGGAAGATACCGTTCAGGTGCTTCTATTCTTTTCTGTAGCCCGTTCTGCACACACCAGCCAAGCAGAACGGGCGAACGAGGCTTCCCCGGACAATGCCGCCGCTCCGGCGACCGGCATCGATCTTCAAAATGCCGACCCAGCGGCGGAAAAGATGCCGACCGACAAACTGGTCGACGTCTCGCCACTGGCGTTGCGCATGAGCAGCCCCTTCAATGCGGGCTATTGGCTGGCAGCGGCGTAGCTGTTGCTCGCCCCCAGGTTGCCCGGCACTTCGTGTCCGGGCGCCCACCCCCTGCCGGGGGCAACACCCGCGGCCCGGCAAAGCCGGTTCCGCGGTGTTTCACCAACAAAGCCCAGCCTTCGGCGGGCTTTTTTTATGGGCGGACGGATTGGGCCAGGGCGACGTATTCGGCGACCGGTACTTCCTCGGCACGGCGCTGGACGTCGAAGGCGCCGGCGAAGGCATGTGCTTCGAGCCATTTGCCGAGCGTATGGCGCAGCAGCTTGCGGCGCTGGCTGAAGGCGACCTGGACGATCTCGCCGAGGCGGGCGGCATCGACGGCAGGCGGCTCGGCCAGGGGCACCATGCGGACCACGGCGCTGTCGACTCGTGGCGGCGGATCGAAGCTCTCCGGGGGCACGAACAGGATGTTGTCCATCGCGTAGCGCCATTGCAGCATGACGCTCAGGCGGCTGTAGTCTGAAGTCGCCGGCCGGGCGACCATGCGGTCGACGACTTCCTTCTGCAGCATGAAGTGCTGGTCGGCAACCCGATGGGCGAAGCCCAGCAGATGGAACAGGATCGGGGTCGAGATGTTGTAGGGCAGGTTGCCCACGACGCGCAGCGGCGCCGGCGAGAACTTGTCGGCCAGCGCGGCGAAATCCACCTTGAGCACGTCAGACTCGATCACGTCCAATTGGCCGTGCCCGCGAAGCCGCTGCGCCAGGTCGCGGTCCAGTTCGATCACCGTGAGCCGTCCCAGCCGCTCCACCAGCGGCTGCGTCAAGGCCGCCAGCCCCGGCCCGATCTCGACCATCGCATCCCCGGCCTTCGGCGCGATCTCGCGCACGATGGCGTCGATGATTCCCCCGTCGGTCAGAAAGTGCTGCCCAAAGCGCTTGCGCGCGATGTGCTTCACGAACGGGCCCTTCCCGGCCGCGGCCAACGGCCGCTGGCCCCTTCGTGAAACACCGCGGAACCGGCTTCGCCGGGCCGCTGGTGTTGCCCCCGGCAGGGGGTGGGCGCCCGACACGAAGTGCGGGCAACCTGGGGGCGAGTCATGTTTGCGGCGCTTCGCGGTACTCGACGTAGGCGCGGGCGCGCACTTCCTGGGCCCAGGTGTCGGTGGCCTGTTCGACCCTCTTCTGGCGCATCACGGCGCGCACGGCCTCGCGCTGCTCGGCCTGGCTCAGCTTGGCTTCGCGCCGGCCCTGGACCTGGATCAGGTGGACCCCGAAACGCGTGACCACCGGGTCGCTGGTCTCTCCGGGCGCCAGGCGGTTCACCACTTCCTCGAACTCGGGCACGAACATGCCCGGCCGCGACCAGCCCAGGTCGCCGCCTTGCTTGGCGCTGCCGTCCTGGGAATTGTCGCGTGCCAGGCCGGCGAAGTCGGCCGAGCCGGCCTGCAGCCGCTTCTTGAACTCGGCCAGCTGTGCGACCGCCTCGGCCGTGCTGCGCTTCGGATCGTTGCGCAGCAGGATGTGGCGCACCTGAGTCTGCGTGACGACCGCATCGCTGGCGCCGGGTTGCGACTTCGACAGCAGCTTGAGCACATGGAAGCCGGCGCTGGAGCGGATCGGCCCGGCAATGCCGCCGACCGGCGTCGACTGCGTGGCCTCGACGAAGATCCCCGGATAGCGGTCTGCGCTGCGCATGCCCAGGGCACCGCCGCCGGCGCGGTCAGGCGCATCGGAGTTGTCCTGCACCAGCTTGGTGAAGTCCTCGCCGGCGCGGGCGCGCTGCGCCAGGGCCTGGGCGCGCTGCTGCAGCTTGGCCACGTCGGCCTCGCTGGCGTTTTCGGGCACCAGGACGATCAGCTGGGCGATGTTGATGTTCGGCGGGAAAGCGGCATTGGCGCCGGCGCGCTGTTCCTTGATGAACTGGTCGACTTCGATATCGCTGATCTTGACCTTGGCTTCGATTTCGCGATCGCGCAGGCGCGTCAGGATCAGCTGGTCACGCAGGTCGCGGCGGAACTGGTCCTTCGAGAGGCCCTGGGCCGCCACGCGGCGGCGCAGTTCGTCCACGCTGATCTGGTTCTGCCGGGCGACGGTCTGCTCGGCCTGGTCGACCGCGAGATCGTCGACCTTGACGCCGTATTCCTTGCCCATCTGGAGCTGCGCCCGCTCGTTGATGAGCCGATCGAGCACCAGCCTCGCCAGATCGGCCCGGGGAAGGCGTTCGGCGTCGGGATTCTCTCGCAGCACTTGTTCCATGCGGGACTGCACCTCGGTGTTGGTCACCGGCTCTGAGTTGACCAGCGCGACGATGTATTCGGCCGAGCGCCGGGTGGCGAGCGCCGGCGGGCGCGGTTGGCTCGGCATCGGAGCCGGCCCGACGCGCGGGCCGCTGCGCATGATGTCGGTGATGCCCTGGGCGCCGGCTGCGGCGGTCAGCGCCGCGAGGCAGGCCAGGGTGAGGATGGATCGGATGGGTTTCATGGCGAAGCTCGATCTCAGTCGTAATTGGTGAAGCGGCTCGGGCCGAGGCTCGGTTGGCGAAGCGGGGTGTAGCGCTGGATGTTCTGCGTCAGTGTTCGTCTCGGGCTCGAGCCGACGCTGGCGAACCCGACCAGCTCGAGCTGGAACATGATTCGCGTGTTGGCTGTGACTTGGCCGGTGGTAACGCGTTCCACCACCACGCGCCCGATCCAGCAACAACCGTCGTATTCGAAGCCGAGCACGCCGTCGGTTAGTTTGCTGGACTCCAGACTGTAGTTCAAACGGCCTACCGCGTACCAGCGCC
This sequence comes from Variovorax sp. P1_H2, assembly GCF_056405295.1. Taxonomy (NCBI): domain Bacteria; kingdom Pseudomonadati; phylum Pseudomonadota; class Betaproteobacteria; order Burkholderiales; family Comamonadaceae; genus Variovorax; species Variovorax sp. P1_H2. Next base: position 17,010 of record NZ_JBFUCJ010000051.1, read on the forward strand.
CGCCGCCTTGACCCCTTCCGGCACCCAGGTCCTGGCCCTTGTCGCCCCAGAGGTCGTTGATCGGCCACTGCCAGCTGACATCGAGCGACCGGTTGCCGTCATTCGAGGTCGGGGTGGTGTCGGCCTGATAGCGGTAGGCGGCACTCACCGTGCGGTAGGGCCCGGGGTTGTAGCGCGCGCTGAGTGCGGTGCGGGCCGAGTTTTGCGTGTCGGGGTTGTACTGGACGGTGCCGTCCACGCTCCATTTCGGCGTCCAGTTGATCTGGGCGCCCAGCAGCAGGTTGCTGACCCGGTCGGTGACCGGCAAGCCGCCCGGCATGGTGACCAGCTGGTCCGCGAAGCGCAGCTGCTGGGCGACGCCGAAGCGCGCGGCCTCGGCTCCGGTGTCGGGGTCGATCAGCCGGGTGGTCGCGCCCAGCGTCAGCAGGTTGCTGTCGGAGATGCGGTCATTGCCCGAAAAGGCGTTTTCGGTGTAAACGGTGGCGAAGTTGAAGTCGTTCTGCGCCGTGTCGTAGACCGGCAGGTAGTTCTGGTTCCGGAAGGGCGTGTAGACATAGAAGGCGCGCGGCTCCAGCGTCTGGCGGAAGGCGCGGCCGAAGTAGTTGGCGTCGCGCTCGAAGATCAGGCCACTGTCCAGGCTGAAGGTCGGCACCACGCGGTCCGCCGAGGTCGCGCCGTTGGTCAGCAGCGGCGCATCGAACTGGTAGGCGGTCGCGTTCAGCATCACCTTCGGAACCACGAAGGTCCCCGGTGTCAGGAAGGGCCGGCTCAGCGAGGCCATCGAGAAGACCCGCTCGCCGTTGGGCTGGCCCTGCACGAGCGGATTCTTGGCCTCGAAGCGCGTGTAGTCGTTGTTGAGCGAGAAGTCGAAGCCGTTCCAGTCGTACTTGTTGTAGTTCGCCGTGATCTGCGGCATCCGGTCGTAGGGCGGCACGATCGGTGCCGGCGCGTACTGCAAGGTCTGGTAGCTCAGCGCGCGCGCGGTGCCGCTCCAGTCGCCCTTCATCCAGTTGAGCGAACCGTCGTTGGCCAGCAGGCGCTGCGTCAGCGAGGGCGTCCGGGTGAAGTCGCGCCAGTAGTCGTTGTCGCTCACGCGGTTGATGTTGAGCGTGCCGACCAGCGAGTCGAGCCCGAAGTACCGGGCGTCGAAAGTCTGGGCGTGATGGGTCCAGATGCCCCAGCGGTCGCGGTCGCGCAGCTGGTCGTACGGCATGTAGTCGGCCCGGATCTCGCCGCTGTACTTCTCTTCCAGGTAGCGGAACTCGGTGCCCAGGTTGATGCCGCGCTTGCTCATCAGCGTCGGATACAGCGTGGCGTCGCGGTTGGGCGCGATGTTCCAGTAGTACGGCGTCGTGATGTCGAGGCCGTTGACATTGTCGAGGCCGATGACCGGCGGCAGCATGCCGCTCTTGCGGTCGTTGCTGAGCGGGAAGCTCAGCGACGGGAAGGGCGGTGTGCTGACACCCATGAAGGTCAGCCGCGCGTTGGTCGCGACACCGACGTTCTCCTCGGTGTCGGTGGTCAGGGTGGCGGCGCTCAGCAGCCAGGCCGGCATCCAGCCCGGGTAATCCTCGGGCCGGCAGGTGGTGTAGGTGGCCATGCGCGCCACCGAAACGTTGCTGTCGACGAAATCGATGCGCTTGGCGTCGCCCCGGCCGCCGGTGGCGAGGAATCGGTAGCGGACGTTGTTGAAGAAGCCCTCGAAAGTCTCGAGCTTGAGCTCGAGTTCGGGCCCCTCGTACACGTTGCCGGCCTGGTTGATGCGGACATTGCCGGTGGCGCGGGCGCGGTCGTCCGGCTGGTAGTACTCGAGCCGGTCGGCCCTGAGCGACAGATCACCGCGGCGCAGGGTCGCGTTGCCTTCGACCACGGTCTCGAGGTCGGGCCGGCCGGAGATCCGGTCGCCATCCACGAAGGTCGGCAGCTGGCTGCGCGAGGTCGGCGGGATGGTTTCCACGAGTTGCGGCGTGCGCTTGAGCACGAGCGGCGCGCCCAGGTCCGCGTCCTGTGCCCACGCGCCCTGCGCATGCAGCAGCGCCAGCGACAGCAGCGCCAGGGGCAAGGGCGGGCGGCACCGGCGCCAGGCGGCTCGGTTCAGGTCAGGCATCGGTACGGGACAAATTTCGGTCTGCGGGAGGGGGAAGATGGCGCCGTGGGCCATCGGGTTGCGAAGCTCCGCGCCAGGCGGATTTGTAGAATCGATTATCCATGACAGCCTCCCAGCCCCCGTCCGGCGCCGCCGCCCCCTCTCCCGAAGCACCGGCCTGGGGCGACCCGGCCCGCGCCAGGTCGTTCCAGCATTGGATGGAGCGGGTTTCCGAACGCCATCATCTGCGGCCCGAGAGCGTGCGCATGGCCTCGGCCGATGCCAGCTTCCGGCGCTATTTCCGCGTCGATGCCAGCGCCGGCGCCCCGACCCGGATCATCATGGACGCGCCGCCTGCGCAGGAGAACAGCGCGCCCTTCGTGCAGGTCGCCAAGCTGATGGCCGAAGCCGGCGTGAGCGCGCCGCAGGTGCTCGAGTGGGAGCCCTCCGAGGGCTTCCTGCTGCTCGACGACCTGGGCCGGCAGACCATGCTGGACGTCATCGACCCGGCGAAGCCGCAGGCGGCACGGCCTTTGTACGACCATGCGGTCGATGCCCTGGTCCGCTGGCAGTTGGCGTCCAGGCCCGGTGTCCTGCCGCCCTACGACCGCGCGCTGCTGGAACGCGAACTGGCCCTGTTCCCCGACTGGTACATCGCGCGGCACCGCGGCATGGCGGTCGAAGGGAGGCTCAAGGAGCGGCTCGAACGAAGTTTCAAGGCCATCGTCGAGAACAATCTCGCAGCCGCGCCGGTCTACGTGCACCGCGATTTCATGCCGCGGAACCTGATGGTCGGCGATGGCGATGCGCTCGGCGTGCTGGACTTCCAGGATGCGGTCTATGGGCCCGTCACCTACGACATCGCAAGCCTGATGCGCGACGCCTTCCTGAGCTGGGACGAGGAGTTCGTGCTCGACGTCACGGTGCGCTACTGGGAGCGGGCCCGCAAGGCCGGCCTGCCGGTCGACGATGACTTCGGCGCCTTCTATCGGGCGGTCGAATGGATGGGTCTGCAGCGCCACCTGAAGGTGGCGGGTATCTTTGCCCGGCTGACGCTGCGCGACGGCAAGCCGAAGTACCTGGCCGACACGCCGCGCTTCATCGCCTACATCCGGGCCACTGCTGCTCGCTATAGCGAACTGACGCCGCTGCTGCGGGTCGTCGACGAGGTCGAAGGCACGCAGGCATTGAGCGGCTTCGCCTACGGACGCGTGTGACAGCGCGTTTCCACTGCGCGGTTGCGCTGGCCGCCGACGGCCCCCTGGTGCTGCCGGCCGGCGCGGCGCGCCACGTGCAGGTGCTGCGGATGCAGCCCGGCGATGCGCTGACGCTGTTCGACGGCCTGGGCGGCGAGTACGCGGCCACGGTCGAGCGCATGGGCCGCAGCGAGGTCGCGGTGCAGGTCGGCGCCCACACGGCGGTCGAACGCGAGGCGCCGCGTGCCGTCCACCTGGCGGTCGGCATGCCGGCCAACGAGCGCATGGACTGGCTGGTCGAGAAGGCCACGGAGCTCGGCGTGGCCAGCATCCAGCCCCTGATGACCGCCCACGGCGTGCTGAGGCTCAACGCCGAGCGGGCAGAGAAGAAGCGGACCCACTGGGAAGCGATCGCGATCGCGGCCTGCGAGCAATGCGGACGCAACCGCGTGCCGCGGATCCATCCGGTGCTGGCCCTCGTTCCCTGGCTGGAGTCGCAGCAGGGAGATGTCGAGCGTTTCGTGCTGAGCCTGGCGCCCGGCACCCGGAGGGTGGCCGACGTCCTCGGCGCCGTGCAAGGCGCGGGCCCCGATGCCTGGGTGCTGAGCGGCCCCGAGGGCGGCCTCAGTGCAGCCGAGGAGCAGGCTGCGATCGCGCAGGGTTTTGCGCCGCTGACGCTCGGTCCGCGCGTGCTGCGGGCCGAAACGGCCGCGCTGGCGGCACTGGCCTGGCTGGCCGGCGGCTGATTCATGCGCTCTCGCCACCTGGGCCGCCGGAGCGCGGCGCCACTGCTCCTCGCCGCACTCGCCGCCGGCCTCGCCCATGCCCAGAACGCCGCGGTGGCGCCCACGCCCACCCATGTGCGACCGGCGGTCGACCAGGCCTACACGCAACTGCTCGCTGCGCCCTCGATGCGCAAATTGCTCGATGCGGTGGAGGCCGATCACGCGCGGTCGGTCGAGGACCTGCGCATGCTGACCGAGATCGAGGCGCCGCCATTCAAGGAGCAGAAGCGCGCGGAGGCCTTCCTGGCCCGCATGAAGGCGCTGGGCCTGTCCAATGCCAGGATCGACGCCGAAGGCAATGTGATCGGACTGCGCAAGGGCAGCGGCAACGGCCCGAGGCTCCTGGTCTCGGCGCATCTCGACACCGTCTTTCCGGCCGGCACCGACGTTCGCGTGAAGGAACGCGACGGCCGGCTCTACGCACCTGGCATCTCGGACGACACGCGCGGGCTGTCGGTGCTGCTGTCCTGGCTCAAGGTTCTGAACGACCAGCAGGTGCAAACCGTGGGCGACCTGCTGTTCGTCGGCAACGTCGGCGAGGAGGAACTGGGCAACCTGCGTGGCATGAAGGCCATCTTCCGCGACCACCCCGACATCGACGGCATGGTCGGGTTGGAGCCGGCGGCCGACGGCACGGTGCTGGTGCTCGGTACCGCCAGTCATCGCTACGAAGTGAACTTCAAGGGGCCCGGCGGCCACAGCTACGGCGCCTTCGGCAAGGTACCGAGCGCGATCCACGGCATGGGCCGCGCGATCGCCCGGATCGCCGACATCGAGACGCCGGCATCGCCGCGCACCACCTTCACGATCGGCACCGTCGGCGGCGGCACCTCGGTCAACACCATCGCCCCGGATGCGCGCATGACGGTCGATATCCGTTCCGACGAGATGGGCGCACTGCTGGAGACCGAGAAGAAGGTGCTGGCCGCGATCGACGAGGCCGTGGCGGCGGAGAACAAGCGCTGGAACGTCTCGACGCTGGTCGCCACCACGAAACTGATCGGCGACCGGCCCGGCGGGCGCACGGTGGCCGATTCGGTGATCGTCGAGGCGGCGGTGCGCTCCAACGCCGCCTTCGGCCACAGGACCCTGCTGACCGGCGCCAGCACCGATGCGAACGTGCCGATGTCGCTCGGCATTCCGGCCATCATCATCGGCAGCGGTGGCCAGACCGGCGGCTTTCATGCACTGTCCGAATGGATCGACGTGACAGACGCCTGGCAGGGCGCGCAGAATGCCCTGCTGACGGTGCTCGGGCTGGTTGGCGTGCAGGGCGTGAGCGAACCCCTGCTCGCCAGGCGGGCGCTGCACGCCAGATAGCGGCCATTCCTTCCCCTTCACTCATGTCAGGACCCATCATGGGATTGCTCGATTCGGTACTCGGTCAAGTGCTCGGCGGCGCGCAGCAGCAGCCTCAAGGCGGCGGCCTGGGTGAACTCGGTGCGCTTTTCGGCGGCGCGGGCGGCTCGGCGGGCGATCTCGGCGGCCTGGCCGGCGCGCTCGGCGGCCTGCTCGCCAACAACGGCGAAGTCGGTGGTCTCGGTGGGTTGGTCTCCAAGTTCGAGCAGGCCGGGATGGGCGATGTCATTGGCTCCTGGGTCGGCAAGGGCGAGAACGCGCCGATTTCCGGTGGTCAGCTGCAGGAGGTACTGGGAAGCGATGCCATCGCGGGCATCGCGCAGAAGCTCGGCATCAACAGCGCGACGCTGCTGCCGATGCTGGCCGCGCTGTTGCCGACGCTCATCGATCACCTCACGCCCAAGGGCCAGATGCCGGCCGAAGGGCTGGCCACGCAGGACGATCTGCTGTCTTCGCTGAGCGGGCTGCTGCAAAAGAGCTAGGAGCCCCACGCTCCCTGTCTGTGGGTCGCGGCCCCCAAAGGGGGCCGCAGGCAGGCCGCCTTGGGGCGGCCCGGCGCCGGCCTGGCGGCGAAGCCGTCCTTCCGCCGTGATAGAACGGGCGTCCCTTTCAGCCTCCAGCCCCATGAACCGCAATCTCTGGCTGCTCGCCATCTGCCAWGGCCTGTTCCTCACGAACAACGTCACCTTCATCGCCATCAACGGCCTGGTCGGGTTCTCGCTGGCGCCGCGCGGCTGGATGGCGACCTTGCCGGTGATGGGCTATGTGGTCGGCGGCGCGCTCGCCACCGGCCTCGTGGCGCGCACCCAGCAGCGCTTCGGCCGGCGGCGCTCGTTCCAGATCGGAATCGCCGTGGCGCTCGTCTCTGCGCTGCTGTGCGCCCAGGCCGCGCTCTGGCAGAACTTCTGGCTGCTCTGCGCGGCCACCGTGGTGGCAGGCTACTACAACGCCAACGCCAGCCTCTATCGTTTCGCCGCCGCCGAACTCGCGGCGCCCGAATGGCGCGAAAAAGCCGTCTCGCTGGTGATGGCGGGCGGACTGCTCGGCGCGGTGGCCGGCCCGAACCTCGCCGCCGCGACGCGCGACTGGTTCGCCGTGCCTTTCGCCGGTGCCTATCTGACGCTGGCGGCGGTCGCGCTGCTGTCGTTGGCGATGATGCAGTTCATCGATTTTCCGGCGCCACCGGCCCGATCGGCAGCCAAGGGCGGGCGCACCCTGGGCGAGATCGCGCGCCAGCCGATGTTCATCGTCGCTGCGGTCTCGGGCGCTCTCGGCTTCGGCGTGATGAACCTGCTGATGGCGGCGACGCCGATTGCGATGCAGGTTTGCAGCCTGCCCTTCGAGAACATCGCCCTGGTGCTCGAGTGGCACGTGATCGGCATGTTCGCACCGGGCTTCTTCACCGGTCACCTGATCCGCCGGATCGGCGTGCTGCCGGTGATGGGCATGGGCCTGGCGCTCAACCTGGGCTGCATCATGGTCGCGCTGTCGGGCGTGGACCTGCACCAGTTCCTGCTCGCGCTGTTCATGCTTGGCGTCGGCTGGAACTTCCTCTTCACCGGCAGCACCACGCTCTCGCTCGCGGCCTACACACCCGAGGAGCGGGACCGCGCCCAGGGCGCACTCAACTTCTGCGTCTTCGCGACGCTGGCGCTGAGCTCTTTCGCATCGGGCGTGCTGGTCACGACACAGGGCTGGCGGCTGCTCAACCTCGGCTCGCTGGTGCCGGTGCTGCTGACCGGCGCCGCGCTGCTGTGGCTCGTGCGACGTCAGCGCACCGCGGCCGCGGCTGCAGCGGCTTAGGGCCTGTTCACCCTATTTCCGGGATCGCGTTGCCGGGCGAAGGGGCTGGATGCAAGGCGCCTGTGCGCAGCAAGGCTTTCGCCTTGCAAGCGCGGGCAACGCCGCAGACGGCCCCTTCGCCCAGCAACCCGAAGGGAAGGCCTGCCAGGACGAGCCACTCGACGTTGCACTCCTTGCATGTGCCAACGCACATGCCGCGTCGCGCGCCTTGATTGGCCCGTCCTGGCAGGCCTTCGCGACCCCGGAAATAGGGTGAACAGGCCCTAAGCGCCGGGGAAGCGGGCGTCGAGCCAGTGGCGCAGCGTCCCGAACACCGGCTCGGCGTCGCGCTCGTTGAAGATCTCGTGGTAGAGCGTCGGGAAGCAGATGGTGCTGACGACCGAAGCCGGCGCGGCGTCGGCGAAGGCCCGGCTGCCGGCCGGCTTCACCAGCCGATCGTCACCTGCATAGATCAGCAAGGTCGGCACCTGCCAGGCCGGCGCCGCCGCCTGCACCGCGGTGCCCTCGTTGGCCAGGAAGCCTGCCAGGCGGGCGCCGATGCGGTCGTGGCACAGCGGGTCGGCGCGGTAGGCCTCGGCCACGGCCCGCTCGTGCGAGAGGAAGTCGACGTCGAGCCCGTTGCCTACGCGCAGCTTCGGTGCCAGGCGCGACAGCGTGGCGACCAGCAGCTTCTGGAAGCCGCCGAGCCCGGCATCGAGCGCCGGTGACGACAGCACCAGCGCGTCGACCTCCCGCACCCCGCGCGCCACGGCGCTGGCCGCCACCAGCCCGCCCAGGCTGTGGCCCAACAGCACCAGCGGCAATCCGGGAAAGGCCCGACGCGTGTCGTCAACCACCAGCGCCAGGTCGTCGACCAGTCGGGCCGGGGTCGGCAGGCCGCCCCGTGCGCCGCTCGATGCGCCGTGGCCATGGTGGTCGGCGGCGCGCACCGCGAAGCCCCAGCCGTTGAGACGCGCGGCGACCGTGGCATAGCGTCCGGCGTGCTCCCCCAGACCGTGCACCAGCAGCACGACGGCCCGGGCCGGGCCGGTCTCGATCGGCCAGTCGCGCAACGCCAGCGTTTCGCCGTCGGGTGTACGCAGCGTCGTCAAGCGGCGGCGGCGCGGGCGGCCGGCAGCGCGGCGATGACTTCGGCCACCGCCGCCGTCAGCTTCTTCGCGTACGGCACGTGCAGGAACTCGTTCGGTCCGTGTGCGTTGCTCTTCGGGCCCAGCACACCGCAGACCATCATTTGCGCCTTCGGGAATCCCTGGCTCAGCATGTTCATGAGCGGGATGGTGCCGCCCTGCCCGATGTAGCCGCAATCGGCGCCGAAATGGGCTTGCGAGGCGGCGTTCAGCGCGCGTTCGAACCAGGAAGCGGTGTCGGGCGCATTCCAGCCGGTGGCGCCGCCGCCGCTCTCGAAGGTCACCCTGGCCTGGTAGGGCGCGTTGTCCTCCAGCAGCTGCTTGAGCTGCTGCACCGCCTGGTCGGCATCGACCAGCGGGGGCAGCCGCAGCGAGAGCTTGAAGGCGGTGTAGGGGCGCAGCACGTTGCCGGCGTCCTTCAGGGCCGGGAAGCCTTCGGCGCCGGTGACCGACAGCGTCGGCTTCCAGGTGCGGTTGAGCAGGGCCTCGAGCGGATCGGTGGTGGTCGGCAGCGCGAAGGTGGTCGAGCCGCCGCAGTCGTAGTGGGCCCACGGAAAACGCTTGTAGACCTCCTCGCCGAGGATGGCCGCCGTGGCGCGGGCCTGCGCCAGCCGTTCGGCCGGTACTTCGCAGTGGAAGCTCTCCGGCAGCAGGCGGCCGGTCTTGCTGTCCTCGAGGCGGTCGAGCACCTGTCGCATGATGCGAAAGCTCGACGGCACCAGGCCGGAGGCGTCGCCGGAGTGGATGCCCTCGGTCAGGATCTCGACCTTCAGCGTGCCGCTGGCCATGCCGCGCAGCGAGTTCGTGAGCCACAGCTGGTCGTAGTTGCCGGCGCCCGAGTCGAGGCAGATGACCAGCGAGACCTCGCCCAGGCGCGCCCGCAGCACATCGACATACGGCAGCAGGTCGTAGGAGCCGGATTCCTCGCAGGTCTCTATCAGGCCGACGATCCGCGGATGGGCCGCGCCCTGCGCCTTGAGCGCCTGCAGCGCAGCAATGCTGGCATACACCGCGTAGCCGTCGTCGGCGCCGCCGCGGCCGTAGAGCAGGCCGTTCTCGTACTTCGGCGTCCAGGGGCCCAGGTCGTTGCGCCAGCCGGTGAATTCGGGCTGCTTGTCGAGATGGCCGTACATCAGCACGGTCTCCGTCATGCCGGTCCCGGTGGCGGGCACTTCGAAGAACAGCACCGGCGTACGGCCTTCGAGGCGCACGATCTCGAGCTTCAGGCCCTCGACCTTCTGCGCCTCGACCCAGCTGGCGGCGTTGCGCAGCACGGTGTCGAGATAGCCGTTCTGCGACCAGTCCTTGTCGAAGCCCGGCGACTTGGCGGGGATGGCGATGTAGTCGGTGAGCTGTCCGACGATGTCCTGGTCCCATTGAGCGGAGACGTCGGACAGCACGCGGCCGGCGTCGAGCAGGCCGGCGGGCATTTCACGGTGGAGGGGGGCGTTCATATCGGGGGCTCCGCGGAGTGGGGAAACGATGTTAGTGCCTCTTGGCGCTTCCTGCGCGAAACGCCGCCATCCGGCCCGGGGATGCGATAAAAAGGCGAGCTTCACGACACCGACCGAAGGGAAGCCATGACAGCGCGCACCCCAGGAGAAGCCGCTTCGACGAAACTGCGCATCCGCATCCGCGTCGGCGTGGGTGGCTGGACCTACGAGCCCTGGCGGGACAACTTCTACCCCGCCAAGCTCCCCCATGCCCAGGAGCTGAGCTATGCGAGCCGGCAACTCACGGCGATCGAGGTCAACGGCACCTACTACAGCACCATGAAGCCGGCCAGCTTCAGGAAATGGAGCGACGAGACGCCCGGCGGCTTCGTGTTCGCGCTCAAGGCCTCGCGCTTCGCCACCAACCGCAAGCTGCTCGCGACCGCCGGCGAATCGATTGGGCGCTTCATCGACAGCGGCATCGAGGAGCTCGGCCCCAAGCTGGGCCCGATCGTGTGGCAGTTCATGCCGACCAAGGCCTTCGATCCGGAGGACTTCGCAGGCTTCCTCGCGCTGTTGCCGGCGAAGGCGGGTAGCCTCGCGCTGCGCCACGTGATGGACGTGCGGCACGAGAGCTTCAAGTCGCCGGCGTACCTGGCACTCGCCCGCCAGCACAAGGTGGCGACCGTGTTCACCGATTCCGGCAAGTTCCCGTCCTTCGCCGACCTGACCGGCGACTTCGCGTATGCGCGGCTCATGAACAGCGAGGCGACGCGCGAGACCGGCTACGCGCCCGAGGCGCTCGACGCCTGGGCCGAGAACGCACGCACCTGGGCCGCGGGCAAGACGCCGGCCGCGCTGCCGCACGTCGAGCAGGACGGCCCGTCGAAGGCCGGCAAGGCGCGTGATGTCTTCGTCTTCTTCATCAACGGCGCCAAGGAAAGAGCACCCGCGGCTGCAAGTGCCTTGATCGAGCGGTTGGCCTGATCAGGCCTCCCTCGCAAGATAAAAGCCCGCCGCAAGGCAGGCTTTCGTTGGTGGAACACCGCGGAACCGGCTTCGCCGGTCCGTTGGTGTTGCCCCCGGCAGGGGGTGGGCGGCTACACGCAGTGAGCCAACCTGGGGGCGAGCGATGGTCAGGCTGCGGCTTGCAGGGCGGCCGCCGGCTTGGCGGCGCTGCTCGACGGCGCGGATGCGCCGAAGCTGATCTCGCCGGACAGCTGGCCGCCTTCCTCGACGACGATCTTGCCGTAGCGGATCTTGCCGGTGACTTTGCCGGTCGAATGAATGACGAGCTTCTCGCGCACCGTCAGGTTGCCATCGAACAGGCCGCGAATCTCGGCAATGTCGATTTCGGCCGAGCCCTTGAAGGCACCTTGTTCGGCAATCTGCATGACGCGCGAATCCATCGTCGCTTCCACCAGGCCTTCGACCACCAGCGTGTCGCAGTCTGTGATCTCGACGCCCTTGAGCTTGATGTTGGGACCGACGGTCAGCTTGCTGCCGCCTTCCTTGGCAACGCTCGCCGCGGCGTTGGCGGCCTGGGTGCTGAGCGTCGACGGGTTGACGGGCGTACCCGACAGATTGGTGCTCGAACCCATCAGCGGCGCGGGACGGGAGGTGAGATTTTCGGCTTCGCGATCACGTTTGCCGAAGAAGGGGGACTGTGTGGCCAATGGGTAGCTCCTCAAAACGTCTATCGTAAGAAGCACATTTCGCCTCGCGGCACTTCATTGCGCAAGAGGCGTAACTGAATAAATCCAGATGCGACAAGATTTGCGAACTTTTGCTCTCTTCTTGGTGCGCGTTCCGCCCCACAGGCTCAGGCTTGCAGCCAGGCGACGCGCCCTTGCGCCGCATCGCCGACGCGCGCAATGAAGTCGTCCGCCACCGGCTCGGGCAGGCTGAAGTCGAAATGCACCATGCTTTCGTGGCGCACGCCGTCGAGTGCGGCACCGACTGCGGCGATCTCGCGCCGCAGCAGTCCCTCGAGCGCATAAGGCACCGCGCAGTGCAGCACGCGCTGGCGCACCAGCGGCAGCAGCGGGGCATCGATCAGCGTCTGCGCGATGCTGTCGGTGTAGGCCCGCACGAGGCCGCCGGCCCCCAGCTTGACGCCGCCGAAATAGCGCACAACCGTCGCCAGCACGCCGTCGAGATCGTGGTGCCGCAGCACTTCGAGCATCGGCCGGCCGGCGGTGCCGCCAGGCTCGCCATCGTCGTTGGCCGCCGATTGGCCACCCGCCATCAGTGCCCAGCAGACATGCGCTGCCGCCGGGTGTTCGCGGCGCAACGCGTCGACCACCGCCTGTGCCCCGGCGCGGTCGGCGACCGGCTGGACACAGCCGATGAAGCGGCTCTTCTTGATGATGAGTTCGCTGTGGCGCGCGGCTGCGAGAGTGAATGGCATGGCCTCGGACCTGGGGCGAGCGTCAACTGCGTTCGAACTTGAAGACAGCGGTGCTGGCGCGCGCGTTCGGCAGCCAGCGCACTTCGCGTCCGTCCTGCAGGCCGAAGGCGTCGAGCACGCGGAGGCGATTCTTGTGTGCCAGCGCCTCGAAATCCTTGAAGGTTCCGACGCGGATATTGGGCGTGTCGTACCACTGGTAGGGCAGGCGGCGCGTGACCGGCATGCGGCCGCGCGCGATGCTGATGCGGTTCGGCCAATGGGCAAAGTTGGGAAAGGCGACGATGCCGATGCGGCCCACGCGCGCGGTCTCGCGCAGCATCACCTCGGCGTTGCGCAGGTGCTGCAGCGTGTCGATCTGGAGCACCACGTCGAAGGAGGCGTCGTCGAACATCGCCAGCCCCTCGTCGAGGTTGAGCTGGATCACGTCGACGCCGCGCCGCACGCACTGCAGCACGTTGCCGTCGGCGATCTCGACACCGTAGCCGCTGCAGCCCCGCTCGCGTTGCAGCAGGTCGAGCAGCGCGCCGTCGCCGCAGCCGAGGTCGAGCACGCGCGCGCCTTGGGGCACCAGGCGGGCGATCAGGTTCTGCGTGTGGCTGTCGCTCATGGGAGAACCTTCGTGCTTCGCACTGCGGTGCCTTCGAAACTGGCGGCGATGCGCTCGAAGTAGGAGCGGACCACGCTCATGTAGCGCACATCGTCGAGCAGGAAGGCGTCATGGCCGTGCGGCGCGTCGATCTCGGCGTAGCTCACGTTGCGACGGTTGTCGAGCAGGGCCTTCACGATCTCGCGGCTGCGTGAGGGCGAGAAGCGCCAGTCGGTGCTGAAGCTCACCAGCAGGAACTTGGCGCTGGCCTGGGCCAGTGCCGCGCGGAGGTCGCCGCCGAAGTCGCGGGCCGGATCGAAATAGTCGAGCGCGCGCGTGATCAACAGGTAGGTATTGGCATCGAAGTACTCGCTGAACTTGTCGCCGTTGTAGCGCAGGTAGCTTTCGATCTGGAACTCGACCTCCTGTGTCGAATAGAGGAACTCGGTGTTCGCGGCGCTGCCCTCGACGGCGCTGCGCAGGGCGCGGCCGAACTTCTCGTTCATCACGTCGTCGCTCTGGTAGGTGATGTGGCCGATCATGCGGGCGATGCGCAGGCCGCGCCGCGGGATCACGCCATGGGCGTAGAAATGGCCGCCATGGAAGTCGGGGTCGGTGACGATGGCGCGCCGCGCCACTTCGTTGAAGGCGATGTTCTGCGCCGTCAGGCTCGGCGCGCTGGCGACCACCACCGCATGCTGCACGCGGTTCGGATACTGCAGCGTCCACGACAGCGCCTGCATGCCGCCCAGGCTGCCGCCCATCACGGCCGCGAGGCGCTCGATGCCGAGCGCGTCGAGCAGCGCGGCCTGCGCCGCGACCCAATCCTCGACCGTCACGACCGGGAAGTCCGCACCGTAGGCGCGCCCGGTCTCGGGGTTGTCGTGCATCGGGCCGGTGGAGCCGAAACAGGAGCCGAGGTTGTTGATGCCGATGACGAAGAAGCGGTCGGTGTCGACCGGCTTGCCGGGACCGATCATGTTGTCCCACCAGCCTTCCGACTTCGGCTGGTCGGCATAGACGCCGGCGACGTGATGGGACGCGTTGAGCGCATGGCACACCAGCACCGCATTGCTGCGCTCGGCGTTGAGCCGGCCATAGGTTTCGTAGGCCAGGGTGTAGCGGCTGATCGACGCGCCGCTGCGCAGTGCCAGCGGACCCGCGAACTGCATCGATTGCGGAGTGACGACGAAGGACATGAATGAAAAAGACCCGGCCTCGCCAAAAACGAGCCGGGTCCGGCATCCGTCTTTAGCTGCATTTGTAAAGCGCCCGCAAGCTGGAGCAAATCGGCGCGTGGCGGAAGTATATGCCGCTCAACCCCAGCCGATCAACGCGACGACGCCCAGCACCAGGAAGATGGCGGCGGAGATGCCGTGCACGAGCTTGATCGGCACGCGCTTGACGATGCGCTCGCCCAGCCAGACCACCGGCGCGTTGGCGAGCATCATGCCCAGCGTGGTTCCCATGACGACCCACACATAGGCATCGACGTAGCGCGCCGCGAGCATCACGGTGGCGATCTGCGTCTTGTCGCCCATCTCGGCGAGGAAGAAGGCCAGCACGGTGGTCCCGAAGACGCCGAAGTGCGAGGACTTGGGAACGTCGCCGTCGTCGATCTTGTCCGGGATCAGCATCCAAAGCGCCATCGCGATGAAGGAGCCGCCGAGGATCCACCGAAGAATGTCGGGGCCGAGAACATGGGTGACCCAGTTGCCGACCGCGCCGGCCAGTGCGTGGTTCAGGATCGTCGCGGCAAGGATGCCGGCCACGATCGGCCACGGCTTGCGGAATCGCGCCGCCAGGATGAGGGCGAGAAGCTGGGTCTTGTCACCCATCTCGGCAAGCGCGACCACGCCGGTTGCGACGAAGAAAGCTTCCATGGGAAAAGGGACTCCTACGGCCGAAGGACACAATTGACCGCGCAACACCTTCGGCCGAATCCCGAAGTTGCGCGGTCAAAGGTCTCGCCAGGCTGCTGCTGTTTGCGCCATGTGCTGCACGGGTGCAGTACAAGTCTGTTGACGCAAACCCTTCTCGCGATGGAAGGCGGCTAATCCCCAATGACCGGGCGATTGTAGCGTGCCCGGGAGTCCATATGTAAGCAAGTACTGACTCCAGAATAAATTTGCCCAGCCATCGACTGGGTGCAAATTCCTACTTGCATTTCATCCGTTTCACCCATAATGCACGAGCCTCCCTCCAAAATTCGGGGGGCGAATCGGTGATCGGTCAGTTTCGCGCAACCCGGCGGATGTTTCGCCGGATTGCTGCTCTCGGGACTCCATCGCTTTTCTTGATGTGTTTATAGGAGTCCCTTGATGGGCAACAAACTGTACGTCGGTAACCTGCCTTACTCGGTGCGCGACGGTGATCTCGAGCAAGCCTTCGGCCAATTCGGCGCCGTGACGAGCGCCAAAGTCATGATGGAACGCGATACCGGTCGTTCCAAGGGCTTCGGTTTCGTCGAAATGGGCAGCGATGCGGAGGCACAAGCAGCCATCAATGGCATGAACGGCCAACCCCTCGGTGGCCGCAGCGTGGTCGTCAACGAAGCCCGTCCGATGGAAGCCCGTCCGCCGCGCAGCGGTGGTGGTGGCTACGGCGGTGGCGGCGGCGGTTATGGTGGCGGCGGTGGCGGCTATGGCGGTGGTGGTGGCGGTTATGGCGGCGGTGGCGGTGGCGGTCGCAGCGGCGGTGGCGGCTACGGCGRCGGTGGTGGTGGCCGCAGCGGCGGTGGCGGCGGCGACGGCGGCTTCCGCAGTCCCTACGGCGCCGGCCCCCGTGGCGGCGGTGGTGGCCGCGGCGGCTACGGCGGCGGCAACGGCGGCAACAGCGGCTATTGATCGCGCCGAACGCGAAACGCCACCATCAAGAAGGCTCCCGAGGGGGCCTTTTTTCATGGACGCAACGGATCCGGGTCCCGGCCGGCGCAGCCAGGCCCGTTGGTGAAACACCGCGGAACCGGCTTCGCCGGGCCGCCGGTGTTGCCCCCGGTAGGGGGTGGGCGGCTACACGCAGTGAGCCAACCTGGGGGCGAGCTATTCCTCCCGCCGCTTGCGGCCGCGGCCTTGGAAGATTCGATCGAACAGCGGATTCGGCAGCAACCGCATCAGCTTGGCGACCACCCCCATCTGCCACGGAATCACGCGGTAGCTGGTGCCGGCCCGGATCGCGCGGAAGGCGCGATCGGCGAACGCTTCCGGCTGCAGCAGGAAGGGCATGCCGTAGCGGTTGCCCTGCGTCAGCGCAGTGTCCACATAGCCGGGACACAGCGTGACGACCTTGACGCCGCTGGCCCGCATTTCGCCGCGCAGGCTTTCGCAGTAGGCCACCACGCCCGCCTTGCTGGCGCAGTAGGCGCCGTGGCCGGGCAGGCCGCGGATGGCGGCGACGCTGCCGATCCCCACCAGGCGGCCGCTGCCGCGCGCCGCCATGGCGGCGACGAAGGGATGAAAGGTCGCCGCCAGGCCGAGGTTGTTGGTCGCGAAGATGCGCGCCATCACATCGAGGTCGCCGCGTTCGGCGGTGTCCATGCCGATGCTGATGCCGGCGTTGGCGATGACCACGTCGGGCAGGCCTTGTTGTTCGATGCAGGCGTCGCCTGCCGCAACGATGCTGTCGAGCTTGGCCACGTCGGCGCCGTAGATCCGCCAGCGGGCCGGGTCCAGTTGCCGGGCGACTGTCCAGGCCTCGACCTCGGCCGTGCGCCGCGCCACCAGCGCCAGGTCGTAGCCGGCGTCGTAGAAGCGCGCCGCCAGCGCCTGTCCGATGCCGCTCGAGGCCCCGGTGACGAAGAGCAGCGGATGTCTCATGCGATCAGGGTTTCGGGCCGGGCGCCGCAGGCATCAGCAAGCCGCGCACGCGGCCCTTGAGGTTGGCGACCCCGCTGAGGTTGTCGTAATCCATGGAGTCGGCCGTGAACCGGTCGCCGTCGCGGATCAGCGTGACCGGCCGGTCCGACTTCACCCGCTCGGTATCGAGGAAGGCATGCAGGAACTCGCCGCGGAACTCGAGCCGCGGCAGCGGCGCGCCCTTGCTCGACTTGGCGGCGTCGCGGATCACGACCGCATTGCCGAACAGCTGGATCTCGCTGCCGTCGCCATTCGACACGCCGCGATCGGCGTAGCCGTGCGTGACCAGTCCCTCGACCGAGATGGAGCGCCAGCGCACCTGGTCGACCTCGAGCGTGTCGGTGTCCGGATAGTGCCGGCCCTCCTTGCCGAAGACCTCGGTGCGGAGGTCGCCGTTGGGCTGGAAGTTCTTCATCGAGAAGTCGCGCATGAAGTAGTCGGGCTCGTGCGTCGGCGCTTCCTTGGGCAAGGGCGCGAGCATTTCCGGGGCGTTGCGCACCAACCAGTAGGTGCCCAGCGCGAGCACCGCGGTCAGGATGATCGGCAGGTAGATCGTCAGCCGGTCGAAGGCATCGCGCAGGACGCGCCAGGCGGACTTCATTCGGCCAGGCCCCGCGCCTGGTCCAGCAGCCGACGGTAGTGCCCGCCGGCGGTCAGCAGCAGGTCGCAGAATTCGCGCGCCGCACCCTCGCCGCCCCGGGCGGCGGTGACGTGGTGCGCGATGGCACGCACTTCGACGTGGGCGTTGGCCGGCGCCGCCGCGAAAGCGACGCGCGACAGCACCGGCAGGTCGGGCCAGTCGTCGCCGATCGCGGCCGCCTGCGACCAGTCGAATCCCAGTTGCGCCAGCATCGCCTCGGCGGCCGGCAGCTTGTCCTCGGTGCCATAGCGCACGTGGGCGATGCCCAGCGCCTCGAGCCGCACGCGCAGGGGCTTCGAGTCGCGGCCGGTGATCACGGCCGGCGTGATGCCGGCCGTGCGCAGCAGCTTGAGGCCGTAGCCGTCGAGGATGCTGAAGCGCTTGAGCGTCTCGCCGTGCTCGGTGAAATAGACGCCGCCATCGGTCAGCACGCCGTCGATGTCGAAGAAGGCGATGCGGATGTCCTGGGCGGCCAGCAGTGTCTCGGGCTTGAATTCAATGCCCATCAGATGACCTTCGCGCGCATCAGGTCGTTGATGCTGAGCGCGCCGATGAGGAGGCCGGCCGCATCGACCACCAGCACGCTGGTGATGCGATGCTGTTCCATGAGATCGGCCGCTTCGGCGGCCAGCGCGTCGGCACGCAGCGTGCGCGGGCCGGCATGCATCACCTCGGCGGCCCGGAGGGCACGCAGGTCGGCGCCGGTCTCCACCTTGCGGCGCAGGTCACCATCCGTGAAGATGCCGATCGCGCGGCCGTCGGGGCCGACCACGGCGGTGGCACCGAGCCCCTTGGAACTCATCTCGCGCATGATCTCGCTCAGGCTGGCGTCGGGGCCGACGCGCGGCACTTCATCGCCCGAGCGCATGACATCGCTGACGTGGGTCAGCAGCTTGCGGCCCAGCGCGCCACCGGGGTGCGAACGGGCGAAATCCTCCGTGCCGAAACCGCGGGCATCGAGCAGCGCCACCGCGAGCGCGTCGCCCATCGCCATCTGTGCGGTGGTGCTGGCGGTCGGCGCGAGGTTCAACGGACAGGCCTCCTTCTCGACGCCGCTGTCGAGGACGATGTCGGCATGGCGTGCGAGCGTCGAGTCGATGCGGCCGGTCAGCGCGATCAGCGGCACGCCCTGGCGCTTGACCACCGGCAGGATGGTGGTGAGTTCCTCGACCTCGCCGCTGTTGGAGATTGCCAGCACGAGGTCGACCGCCTTGATCATGCCGAGGTCACCATGGCTGGCCTCGGCCGGGTGCACGAACATCGCGGGCGTGCCGGTCGAGGCGAGGGTGGCCGCGATCTTGCGGCCGACATGGCCGCTCTTGCCCATGCCCATCACGACCACGCGGCCGCGAACATCGAGGATCTTCTGCACTGCGGCGGGAAAGGCGGGACCCAGGCGGTCCTTGAGGCCGAGCACCGCCGCCGCCTCGATGTCGAAGGTCGTGCGGGCGCGCGCCAGCAGCGCGTCGGGATCGATCGTGGGGATCACGGGAGGGCGGGAGCTCATCGGCGGATTTTATCGGTCGGCCGGGCCATGGCCAGACAGAGGACGAATTCGCAGCCGGAGCCGGCAAGCGTGTTGCTAGCATGCGGTCATGTCCTCGCTCGATCTCACGCTGATGTACTTGCTTGCTGCGGTGATCGGCGTGGTGATATGCCGGTCGCTGCGGCTGCCGCCGATGCTCGGCTACCTGACGGCCGGCGTCCTGATCGGGCCGCACGCGCTGGCCCTGGCGCAGAACTCGGAAGGCATCCGCCACCTGGGCGAATTCGGCGTCGTCTTCCTGATGTTCGTGATCGGGCTCGAGTTCAGCCTGCCCAAGCTGCGCGCGATGCGCCGGCATGTCTTCGGCCTCGGACTGCTGCAGGTGATGCTGACCATCGCCATGGCCACCGGCGGCGCCTTGCTGATCTCGACCTGGCTGCCGGCGGCCTGGAGGCTCGACTGGCAGGCCGCGCTGGTGTTCTCGGGTGCGCTCACGATGAGCAGCACGGCGATCGTGGTCAAGCTGATGGCGGAGCGCCTCGAACTCGACAGCGAGCACGGCAAGCGCGTGATGGGCGTGCTGCTGTTCCAGGATCTGGCGGTGGTGCCGCTGCTGGTGCTGATCCCGGCGCTCGGCGCCCCGCCGGAGACCTTGCTGAAGGCCCTCGGATTCGCGCTGCTGAAGGCCGGCTTCCTGATCGCCCTGCTGCTCTACGGCGGTCCGCGCGTGATGCGCTGGTGGCTCACGCTGGTGGCGCGCCGGCGCAGCGAGGAGCTCTTCATGCTCAACCTGCTGCTGATCACGCTCGGCCTCGCCTGGCTGACCGAGCTGGCCGGCCTGAGCCTGGCGCTGGGCGCCTTCGTGGCCGGCATGCTGGTGTCCGAGACCGAATTCAAGCACCAGGTCGAGACCGACATCCGGCCCTTCCACGACGTGCTGCTCGGGCTCTTCTTCATCACCATCGGGATGTCGCTCGACTGGCACGTGATGGTCGATCACTGGGTGCTGGTCGGCGTGCTGCTGCTGCTGCCGCTGGCCTTCAAGCTGCTGCTGGTGACGCTGCTGGCGCGCGTGCTCGGCGCCACCAGCGGGGTGGCGCTGCGCACCGGCCTCTACCTGGCGCAGGCCGGCGAATTCGGCTTCGTGCTGCTGGCCCTGGCCCAGGGCCAGGACCTGCTGCCGGCCTGGCTGGCCAATCCGGTGCTGGCCTCGATGGTGCTGTCGATGCTGTCGACGCCCTTCATCATCATGTACAGCGACCGCATCGTGCGAAAGCTGGTGGCCAGCGACTGGCTGCAGCAATCGCTGCAGATGACCACGATCGCCCGCAAGACCATCAACACGGCGCGCCACGTGATCATCTGCGGCTACGGGCGCTGCGGCCAGAACCTGGCGCGGATGCTGGAGCGCGAAGGTATTCCCTACCTGGCGCTGGACCTCGACCCGGACCGCGTGCGCCAGGCCGCCGCGGCCGGCGATTCGGTGGTGTTCGGCGATGCATCGCGGCTGCAGGCGCTGATGGCGGCCGGGCTGGCGCGCGCCAGCGCCCTGGTCGTGACTTATCAGGACGTGCCCGGCGCGCTCAAGGTGCTGGCCAACGCCCGCGCGCACGCGCCGCAGGTGCCGGTGATCGTGCGCACGCAGGACGACCGCGACCTCGAGAAGCTGCAGGCGGCCGGCGCGACCGAGGTGGTGCCGGAGGCGATCGAGGGCTCGCTGATGCTGGCCAGCCATGCGCTGGCGCTGGTCGGCGTGCCGATGCGGCGCGTGATCCGGGTCGTGCAGGACCAGCGCGATGCCCGCTACAACCTGCTGCGCGGCTACTTCCACGGTGCCGACGACGACAACGCCGACGAGATCGACCACGAGCGGCTCAACAGCTTCACGCTGACGGCCGGCGCGCGCGCGATCGGCCAACCGCTGGCCGGTCTGGCGCTGGCGGGGCTGAACGTCCGGGTTGCCAGCCTGCGCCGGCGCGACGGCAAGGCGGCCGACGCCGACGACGACACCGTGCTGGCCGATGGCGACACCCTGGTGCTGTCGGGCAAGCCCGGCGCCCTGGCGATGGCCATCGACAAGCTGCAGAAGGGCTGAGGACGCGGCTCCGTCGTCAGCTTGGCAAGCGCGGGTTGCGTTTTTCTTCTTCTATCTGCTGCTGGCGATGCACCGCTTCGCATTGGGCGTGGGCGCTGAGTTCAGGCTTTGCGCACTGGGCGGCCAGGCAGCGGACACGGGCGATGAAATTGAGACCGGCGCACTGCGCCTGCGGGGTCGGCGAAGCGGCCGGGGACGGTGCCGGTGGTTCGGGCGCCGGTGCAGCCAGAACCACCGGCGCGGGTGGCGTCGCTGGTGGCGGCGCCTTGCGAGGCTTCGGCGTGCCGGGCTTTACCGCTGCGACCGATGGCAGCGTTGTCGGTGAGGATGCCCGTGACTGTGCCGGTTCCGGTATCGGCGCAGGTGCAGGTGCAGGTGCAGGCGCCGGTGCGGTCGGCAGAGGCGGGGGCTCCGCGGGCAGTGTCGCCAGGGACGAAGACAACCCGGGCTCGACCGGCCCGGTGGGCTCGGGAGGTGGCGGCAGGGGCGCTGCGGACTCGAGGGCTGCGGGTACCTGGGTCGATGCCTCGGGAACGGCCGGCGGCACCGTCGCAGAAGGTGCTGGCGATGGAAGCACCTCGCGGGGACCTGGCGAGCCGGGTGACAAGAACCAGCCCGCGGCAGCGACCAGCCCGCCGGCGACCAGCAGACCGATCACGGCCGTTCGCAAGGGGTTCGGGCTCGGCGGCGGCGGCACGGCCTTTCGCGGCGCGATCTTCGCGACGACGGGCGCGTCAACGCGGGCGGGAGCTGCCGCGGGCCTGGTGGACCGTCGCCGCGGACTCGCTGCGGCGGGCCGCGGAGGGTCCGGATCCATCGGCATCCGCTGCGTGGCGGCCCATTCTTCGCTGGCGCCGGAAGCGGCAGTCGACGGCGCCGGACTCGGCGGGACCAGCCTCCTGCCGCATCCCTTGCAGAACTTGGCGCCGTCTCGGTTGTCGGTGCGGCAATCCGCGCATGCCTGCGTCATCGTCAGGCGTCAGGTCACGGCCACCCGCTTGGGTTTGTTCACCATCCGCTTGGCGATGACCGCACCGAGACCCAGCGTGAGTTCCAGGGCCAGATTGGGTTGCCGGTTCGACATCTCGGCGAAGCGGATGGCCGTCAGTCGCCAGACGCGGGCAGCGCCGGTGGCGATCACATTGGCCGAACGCGGCGCGCGCGAGAAGAAGGAACCCTCGCCCACCACCGAGCCCGGGTTCAGGATCGCCAGCTGCATCTGGCCCTTGTCGCCGATCAGGTGCACGCTGAGCGCGCCGCTCTCGATGAAGAAGACCGTGCGGTCGCTGGTGCCCTGGTCGATCAGCACCTGCCCGGCGGAAATGTCGAAAGGCTGCAGATAACCGGCCACCGTCTCCCACTGCTGCGCAGTGAGCGCCGGGGCGAAGGCGTCGTAGCTGGTGTTCTGCGCAATGGCGCGGCAAAGATTCTGAATGCTGGATGACATCGTGCTGACCCTGCTGTGCGTGTGCAGTATCCGCGAAAGCCTAAATTTACGGTGACATATGTCACACAAAGCCACACTTCGAACTACTTGCCGATGCAAAAACGGGAAAAGATCACGCCCAGCAGATCGTCGGCTCCGAACTCGCCGGTGATCTCGTTCAGCGCGTTCTGCGCCAGCCGCAGTTCCTCGGCCAGCAAATCCAGGAATTGTGCGTGGGCCGCCAGGTGGGTGGATGCCAGCGCAATGTGTTCCTCGACCCGCGACAACGCCTGCACGTGGCGCGCCCGCGCCAGGTAGACGCCTTCGGGCACCGCCTGCCATCCGGCCACTTCCAGCAATTCGCGCCGCAGGGTCTCGATGCCGGCGCCGGTGCGGGCCGACAGGCGGACGCCGGTGTCGGGCAACGCTGCAGTCGGCGGCGCGGCATCGAGCTTGCTCCAGACATCGATCACCGGCACGCTGGCCGGCAGCCGGGTGGCCAGCAAGCCCGCGATGTCGGTATCGGCCCGGGCGTAGGCCGGCGCTGCGCTGCGCGTCAGGTCGTGCAGAAACAGCACGGCGTCGGCGCCTTCGATCTGACCCCAGGCGCGGGCGATGCCGATCTGCTCGACCTCGTCGGCGCTGTCGCGCAGGCCGGCGGTATCGACCACGTGCAGCGGCACACCCTGGATCTGGATGGTCTGCGAGACGACGTCGCGGGTGGTCCCCGCGATTGCGCTGACGATCGCCAATTCGGCCCCGGCCAGCGCATTGAGCAGCGAACTCTTGCCGGCGTTCGGCTGTCCCGCGATCACGACCTTGATGCCCTCGCGCAGCAGGGCGCCCTGGCGGGCCCGCTGCTGCACCGTGGCCAGCTGGGCCTGCAGCAAAGCCAACTGGCCCGCGGCATCCGCTTCCTGCAGGAAGTCGATTTCCTCGTCCGGGAAGTCGAGCGTCGCCTCGACCAGCATCCGCAGCCGCACCAGCGCTTCGAGCAGGGTGTGGATCTCGTCGGAGAAGGCACCCGACAGCGAACGGCTGGCGCTGCGCGCCGCGGCCTCGGTGCTGGCGTCGATCAGGTCGGCAATGGCCTCGGCCTGTGCCAGGTCGATCTTGCCGTTGAGGAAGGCGCGCTGGCTGAACTCGCCGGGCTCGGCCACCCGCAAGCCCGGGAGGCGGGGCCGGCCGGTCGCCGGATCGGCTTCGGCGGCGGCCGCGAGGCAGCGTGCCAGCAGCAGCTGCAGCACCACCGTCCCCCCGTGGGCCTGGAGCTCGAACACGTCTTCGCCGGTGAAGGAGTTCGGGGCCGGGAAAAACAGCGCCAGCCCGCGGTCGATCGGCGAGCCATCGGCGTCCTGGAAGGGCAGATAGCTCGCTTCGCGCGGCTTCAGCGCGCGTCCGCACAGGCTGCGGGCGAGCGGTGCCAGGTCGCGGCCGGAAACGCGCACGATCCCGACCGAACCGCGGCCGGAGGCCGTGGCGATGGCGACGATCGGATCGGCGGTGCGCGAGAGCATGGGGAGGATTCTTCCAGCAAGAAGGGCCGCTTTCGCGGCCCTTGGGAGTGTCCGATGCCGAGGCCTTACTTGGCCGGCTTCGCCAGCTTCGGCGCCTTGAGTGACTTGGGCGGATTGCCCAGTACGCCCAAGCGCTTGTTGATGAACCACTGCTGCGCGATCGACAGCACGTTGTTGGTGATCCAGTACAGCACCAGGCCGGCCGGGAAGAAGATGAACATCACGCTGAAGGCCAGCGGCATGATCCACATCAGCTTGGCCTGCATCGGGTCCGGCGGCGTCGGGTTGAGCCAGGTCTGGAACAGCGAGGTGGCGGTCATCACCACCGGCAGGATGAACCAGGGGTCCGGTGCCGAGAGGTCATGGATCCACAGGATCCAGGGCGCATGGCGCATCTCGACCGAGGACAGCAGCACCCAGTAGAGCGCGATGAAGACCGGGATCTGGATCACGATCGGGAAGCAGCCGCCCATCGGGTTGACCTTTTCCTCGCGGTAGATGCGCATCATCTCCTGCTGCATCTCCTGCGGCTTGTCCTTGAGCCGCTCGCGCATTTCCATGATCTTCGGGTTGATGGCCTTCATCTTGGCCATGCTGGCGTAGGCCTTGGCGTTGAGCCAGTAGAAGGCCGCCTTCAGCAGGACCACCAGCGCGACGATCGACCAGCCCCAGTTGCCGAGGATGCCGTGCAGCTTGTTCAGCAGCCAGTAGAGCGGCTTGGAGATGATGGCGAAGATGCCGTAGTCCTTGACCAGGTCGAGGCCGGGGGCGAGCGTCTCGAGCTTCTTCTCTTCCTCGGGTCCGGCGAACAGGTTGCTGTCGATGGTCTGGGCGGCGCCCGGAGCCAGCTGGGGCACCTGCAGCACCATCGCCACCGAGAACAGGTTGTTGCCGAGGTCGGCGACGCGGAATTCGCGCTTGAGGGTGTCGCTGCCCGGCACGTTCAGCAGYCAGGCCGAGACGAAATAGTGCTGCACCATCGCCACCCAGCCGTTGTCGGCGGGCGCCGGCAGTTCGACCTTGCCCTTGGTGATGGCGCTGAAGTCGATCTTCTGGAACTTCTTCTGCTCGGTGAAGATGGCCGGGCCGGTGAAGGTGTTGGTGCCGAACATGGTGCCGGCCGCCACCGTGCCATGGCGCGTGAACTGCAGGTAGAGCTGCGCATCGCGCGGCTTGTCGCTGACATTGACGATCTGGTGCTTGATGCGGATCGAGTAGTCGCCGCGCTGGAACACGTAGGTCTTGACGTACTTCAGGCCGCCCACGGGCTGCGACTCGAAGGCCACCTCGAGCGTGTTCTGGCCCTCGGCCAGTTCGCGCGGTCCGGGGCGCGCAGTCATCAGGCTCAGGTGATTCGGGAAGCGATCGCCGGTGTCGACGGTGTTCAGCAGGCCGGTCTGGGCCACGTAGCGGGTGGCGGGAGAACCGTTCTCCATCAGCAGCACGGGCCGGACTTCGTTCTGCGGCACCGGCAGGCCGACCAGGCGGCGGAACCACTCGACCAGGCCACCATGGTTGGTTTGGTCGAGGAACTGCAGCAGCTGCAGCTCGGACAGCGTGCCGCCCTCGCCGTCGATGGTGGCCTTGAAGACATCGGTGGAGACCGTGACCTTCTCGCCGATGGCCGGCGCGCTGCCCTGCACCGGCACCGCGCCTGCCGCAGGCGCGGCGGCCGCGGGGACGCCATTGGCGTTCGCGGCGGCGGGCGTCGCCGACGGATCGGCCGGAGCGCTGGTCTTGGTCGAGGGCAGGAAAGTCGGCTTGTGGCCGTTGTAGACCTGCCATTGGTCCCACAGCAACACCAGCGAGAAGCCAAAAATCACCCACAGGATGGTGCGGCGGATATCGTTCATGAAGAAGACTTCTTGTCGTCGGAAGAGAGAAAGGCGAACAGCGATCCTTGCCTTGGCATCGGTCGCTGTGTCTTCGGGGGAACCGGATCGTGGCCGCCCTCGCACCAGGGCTGGCAGCGGGCGATGCGGCGCAGCGCGAGGTAGCTGCCCTTGGCCGCGCCGTGCTGCTCGAGCGCACCGATGGCGTAGACGGAGCAGGTCGGCTCGAAGCGGCAGGATTGGCCGAGCCACGGGCTCAGCAGCAGCCGATAGCCCTTGACGAGACCGATCAGGATGCGCCGCATCATGCGCGCGCCGTCGCGGCCCGCTCCAGCAATTGCTGGAGTTCGGCACGGACGGCGGCCTTGAGCTTGTCGGATGCCGCGCTGACGAATTGCTTGCGATCGAATGCCGCGCGCAGGCGCACCACATGCGCCGCGCGCGGCAGCGAGGCTTCAGTCGCGGCAGCGCTCACGGTGTAGATCTGGCGTTTGATCGCGTTGCGGGTGACCGCGCGGCGGGCCCAGCGCTTCGGAACCATCGCGCCGAGCCATACGTCTTCGATGGCGAACAGCGGCGCAGCCCCGGTCGGCGCGTCGAGCGCGCAGCGGTGCAGTGCGAAGTGGGCTGTGCGCGCCACGGTGGCACCTGCGAGGACGGCCTGGAACTGCGCGCGGGTCTTGAGCCGCTGCATGGAAGCCAACCGCGGGACGCCGTCGGACGGTGAAGGCGGCAGCGGGTCGACTGGCAACGGTGCCGGCGAGTCTTAGACGGCCAGGCGCTTGCGGCCCTTGGCGCGGCGTGCGTTGATCACGGCGCGGCCACCGCGGGTCTTCATGCGGACCAGGAAGCCGTGGGTACGGGCGCGGCGGACTTTGGATGCTTGATACGTGCGTTTCATGATGATTTCCTGATTCACCGGCAAGGCCGGCGTGTGAGCCTCCGGGCCCCGAAGGCCGTCGGCAGTTTTTTTACCGGGCTGGGAGACCCCCACAGATACGAATTCCCCGGATACCCCGAAACACACAAAGAAGGTTTTCAGGGAAACCCGCGATTATCGCAAAGTTTCAGCTGGCCGACAATCTCGGTCGCATCCGCAGGTGATTCGGCGACCGTGGAAACCATGTGGATAAGGTTTTGACAAGTTAGAATCCAGGGCGCATCGCGGGTGCGACTATCCACAATACCAAGACGAGAGAATGGCTGAGGGACAAACCACTTTTCAGAGCGCCCATGCCGGGTGAAGGCATCGGTGACAGCCTCTGGCAGGCCTGTGTCGACCAGCTCGCACAGGAACTGTCTGAACAGCAGTTCAACACCTGGATCAAGCCGCTGACCGCCAAGGTCACGGACGATCTTTCACGCGTCACGGTCTTCGTCGCCAACCGCTTCAAGCTCGACTGGATCCGGGCCCAGTATGCCGGCAAGATCGCCGCGATGGCCGAGAAGCTCTACGGTCAGCCGGTCATCATTGAGTTAGCGCTCGCTCCTCGGG
>NZ_JBFUCJ010000052.1:0-44135 GCF_056405295.1 Variovorax sp. P1_H2
ACCGTGTTGTAGGCGATGTCGACGCCGCGCCCGTCCGTCAGCTCGCGCACCCGGGCCGCGATGTCGCCCTGGGTGGCATCGACGGYCTCGACCGGTGCGCTCGCGAAGCCCTCGAAGGGGCCCGGGCGCCGTTGCACCGCGATCACGCGCGCGCCGGCCTGGGCCGCCAGCTGCACCGCCGCCTGGCCGACCTTGCCGTTGGCGCCGAGCACCAGCACGGTCTGTCCGGGCTGCGGCATGCCGCTGCGGCGGAAGCCTTCGTAGGCCGTGACGAAGGGCACGCCGACCGCGCCCGATTCGTCCATCGAGATGCTGCGCGGCCGGTCGCGCAGGGCGGCCACCGGCAGCAGCAGGAAGCGCGCATGCGAGCCGTCGCGCGTGATGCCGATGTCGCCGCCGGAGCCGTAGACCTCGCGGCCGATCCAGTCGTTCGGGCCGTCGACCACCACGCCGGCGAAGTCGCGCCCGGGCGTGCGCGGCCACGCGGCCTGGGGCATCAGGCCCAGGGCGGCCTTGACGTCGCTCGGGTTGACCGCCGCGGCGCCGACCCGGACCACCGCGAAGCCGGGCTTGGCAACGGGTTCGGGCTGCGCCGCGGCTTCGAGCTGCAGTCCGGCAAGGTCCGCGGCCTTTTGGGCGAGTCTCAAGGCGCGGGCGCTCTCGTTGACAGTCACCGCGTTCATGCCCGGCCTCCTTCCAGTCCCAGCATCGCGCGCGCCTCGCGCGCCGAAGCCACCTCGCCGCCGAGGCTCTCGATGATGTCCCGGGCCTTCGCCACCAGCTGCGCATTGCTCTGTGCCAGCACGCCCTTCTCGAGGTAGATGTTGTCTTCCATGCCGACGCGCACGTGGCCGCCCAGCAGCCAGGCCTGGGCGACGATCGGGAACTCCATGCGGCCGATGCCGAAGGCGCTCCAGAAGGCGCCGCGCGGCAGCATGTTGCGGGCATAGAGCAGCGTCTCGGGCGTCGGCGCGAAGCCGTACTTCACGCCGAGGACGAAGGTCCACATCGCCGGCCCCTCGAGCGTGCCGTCGGCGATCAGGTCGAGCGCCAGGTTGACGTCGCCGGAGTCGAAGATCTCGAGCTCGGGCTTGACGCCCGCTTCGCGGATCACCCGGGCCATGCGGCGCACGTTCTTCGGCGTGTTGATGACCACGTCGGGCCCCGAGTTCATCGTGTTGAGGTCCAGCGAGCAGACGTCGGGCCGGATCAGCGCGATGTGCTCGACCCGCTTCTCGGGCGCCAGCAGCGTGCTTCCCGGCGCGGCGATCTTCGGGTCGTCCTCGCTCGGAACGAAGCGGCCGCCGGGGCCGGTGGTCAGGTTGATGACGAGCTCGCGGTTCCGGCGCCGGATGCGGTCGACGACGTCGCGGTAGAGCTCGACCTCCATCGACGGCTTGCCGGTCTCGGGGTCGCGCACATGGATGTGGACCTGGCCGGCGCCGGCCTCGGCCGCGGCCAGGCACTCGTCGGCGATCTGCGCCGGCGTGATCGGCAGGTGCGGCGTTTGCTCGGGCTTCACGAGGTTGCCCGTGACGGCACAGGTGATCAGTGTTTTGATGTTCATAGAGCCCCCACGCTTGCCACTGCGTGTGCTGCGCTGCCCCCCGAGGGGGCCTTCGCGCCTTTGGGCGGCCATGCGGCGCTCACAGGTGCCGCCCCCCATCGACCACGATGCGGGTGCCGGTCACGAAGCGCAGCGTGGTGGCCAGCGCTTCGACCGTGGCGGCGACGTCCTCGGGCAGGCCGATGCGGCCCAGCGGGGTGGTGGCGGCCATCTTGTCGGCGAACTCGGCGCCGCGACCGGGAACGAATCCCGATTCGACGGCGCCGGGCGACACCGAGACCACGCGCACCGCGGGTGCCAGGGCCTTGGCGAGCGCATCGCCGACGACGTCGAGGCCGGCCTTGGCGGCGACGTAGGCCAGGTTGCTGCCGACGCCGGTGAAGCCGGCGATCGACGAGACATTGACCACCAGTCCGTCGCCGCTGGCCTTGAGCATCGGCGCGAAGGCGCGGATGGTGGCGAACACGCCGCGGAAATTGGCGCGCAGCAGTTCGTCGATCAGCTCGTCGGTCAGCGCGTCGAGGTCGGCGGCGGGTACCGGCCGCGTGTGGCCGGCGCTGTTGACCAGGATGTCGCAGCGGCCGTAGGCGGCCTGCACGTCGGAGGCGGCCTGCTGCAGGCTGGGCGTGTCGACGATGTCGGCACGCAGGGCCGCATGGCGCTGGCCGGCGCCGCCGGGCAAGGCCGCGGCACGCGCGTCGGCGTCCTCGGCCTTGCGATGCAGCAGCACGCAGCTCGCGCCGAGCGCGGCGAGCCGGCGCGCAGTTGCGTAGCCGATGGCGCCGAGGCCACCGGTGATGACGGCGACCTTGCCGTCCAGTCGGGGTGTGGGATCAAAACTCATGGGCTTTCCAGGGGTGAGGACTTGTCGAGCGGTGTGTTCAGGGAATCGGTGCGCGCGGGAACTTCATCTCGCCGGGCTCCAGCACGAAGTCGTATTGCAGCGTCGCGCTCTGCCCGCCGTGCTGCGGCTCGAAGCGGCCGATGAGCCGGCGGGTCACGCCGAAGACCGGATCGCTTTCGAGGTTCTCGTCGTCGTCGGCGAAGACCTGCGTGACGAGCACCTTGTGGCCCGGCTTGCTGACCATGAAGTGCAGGTGCGCGGGACGATTGGGATGCCGCAGCTGGGCGCGCAGCAGGTCGCCGCAGGGGCCGTCGGTCGGCACCGGATAGCCGGCCGGACGCACGCTGCGGAAGTGGAAGCGGCCCTCGGCATCGGTCTGGAAGCGGCCGCGCAGGTTCATGTCCTCCTGCGCGGGGTCCTGGTTCTCGTAGAGGCCGACCGGCGAGGCCTGCCAGACGTCGATGGTCGCGTCCGCCACCGGCCGGCCCTTGTCGTCGCGCACCGTGCCGGCGACCTCGAGCGGAACGCCCGGCGTGTCGGAGCGCGCGATGGTCTCGCCGCAGTCGCAGGTCGGCGCATTCGCGCGCCAGAACGGACCCAGCAGCGCGGCCGGCGACTCGCCCTGCGGGTCCTGGTTGTTGAGCAGGGCGACCAGGGTCGACACGCCCAGCAGGTCGGCGGCCAGCACCACCTCGTTCTTCTTCTCGCCGCTGGCCTGGCCGATGGCGACCAGGAACTCGAGCGCGCGCTCGAATTCGTCCTCGGTCAGTTCGACCTCCCGCACGAAGGCGTGCAGGTGGCGAGTCAGGGCGGCCATCACGCTGCGAAGGCGCGGGTCGGGCGTGCGCTCCATCGCCTGGATGGCGATCTGCAGTACGGATTCGGGTGTGGTGACGAGGTTCATGATGGTCATCGGCCTTTATGCAATCGTTTGCAGATTATTCCTCGATTGCGCGGGAAAGTAAAATCAGGGTATCCACGCTCCCATCGTGGAAAATCCCAGATTCGGCAGATTTGAAGTATTCAATCGTTTGCACCAATGAATCCCCAACCCTCGTCCACCGTCACCATCCGCGATGTCGCGCAGGCCGCCGGCGTGCACGTGTCCACGGTTTCGCGCGCGCTCAATCCCGACAAGCGGAGCCTGATCAGCGCCGAGGTGCTCAAGGTGGTCGAGGAGGCGGCGCGCAAGCTCGGCTACCGGCCCAATCGCGCGGCCTCGGCGCTGCGCACCGGACGCACCCACACCATCGGCGTGCTGGTGCCCGACATCACCAACCCGGTTTTCCCGCCGATCCTCCAGGGCATCGAGGCCAGCGCGGCGGCGCGCGGCTACTTCGTCTTCGTCACCAACGTCGTCGACCCGGCGCTGGCGCGCCCGATCGTCGAGCGCATGCTGGCGCAGCGGGTCGACGGGCTGGTGCTCGCGATCGCCACGCGCGACGACCCGCTGGTCGACTACATCGCCAAGGCCGGCATGCAGGCGGTGCTGGTCAACCGCGCCGACGAATCCGGTCGATTGCCCGCCGTGGTCAGCGACGACCGGCTGGCGATGAAGCTCGCGGTCGACCACCTGGTGTCGCTTGGCCACCGCCGCATCGCGCACCTGGCCGGCCCGCAGAACGTGCCCACCGGCGTCGGCCGTCGCCAGGGGGTCGAGCAGGCGCTGCGCGACCGCGGACTCGAACTGGCCTGCGTGGAGGAGTGCGAGGGCTACAGCCGCGAGGCGGGCCGGGTCGCGATGGAGAAGCTGCTCGAAGGCCACGAGCGTCCGCAGGCCGTGGTCTGCTGCAACGACCTCGTGGCCCTCGGCGCCTACGACGTGCTGCGCGCGCGTGGCATCCGGGTGCCGCAGGACATCTCGATCACCGGCCACAACGACATGCCGCTGGTCGACATGGTCAACCCGCCGCTCACCACGATCCGCCTGCCGCACCGCGAGCTCGGTTGGCGCGCGGCCGAGATGCTGTTCGACGGCATCGAGGGCCGGGCGCTGTCGAGCTTCACCGTGGTGCTGCGGCCCGAGCTGGTGGTGCGCGAATCGACGCGGGATGTGGCCGGCGAGCACTGACACGCTCCGACGAACTCGCGGGTGGCGCCGGGCAGCGCCGATGGGACAAGCTTCAACCCGCCTTCAAATGTCCCATTGACAGAACAATGGAAGTGCCCAACCATCGCGGGCATGTCGCAGATGCCCTTGCCGAAATACCACCAGATCTATCTGGTGCTGCGCGAGCAACTCGAAGAAGGGCGCTTCGCCGATGGCGTGCCGGGCGAGCTGGCGCTGATGGCGCAGTTCGGCGTGGCGCGCGTCACCATCCGGCGCGCGCTCGGCCAGCTGTCTGCCGAAGGCCTGATCTCACGCAACCCCGGCCGGCGCACGCGCCCCGTTCCACCGGCACCGAGCGCCGAGCCACGCGCGGGTGACGGCATGGCGCGCGCCAACCTGCGCGGCCTGCTCGAGAACCTGGTGACCATGGGCCTGCACACCTCGGTCAAGGTGATCGAGGTGGCGACGATCTCCGCCTCGCCCCAGGTCGCCGAGGCGCTGCAGCTGAAGCTCGGCGATGCGGTGCAGAAGGCGGTGCGCGTGCGCTCGACCCGCGAAGGGCCGCTGTCGCACATCACGACCTACGTGCCGAATGACATCGCGCGCAAGTTCGGCCGCCGCGAACTCGCGAAGAAGCCGATCCTGGTGCTGCTCGAAGAGTCGGGCGTCAAGGTCGGCCGCGCGCACCAGACCCTCTCGGCGCGCCTGGCCGACAACGTGCTCGCGGAGCACCTCGAAGTCTCGGTCGGCTCGGCCCTGCTGGCCGTGCGCCGCCTCATCTACGACGAAGCCGAACGCCCGGTGCAGTGGCTGCACGGCTTCTACCGGCCCGACCGCTACACCTACGAGATGCAACTGTCGCGCGTCGGCAGCATCGACGCCAAGGTGTGGGTCAGCAAAGACGTGTCAGCCCAGTTCAACTGAAGAAAAGGAAAGCACCATGCCCCATCGCTTCGATCGCCCGGACCGCCGCCGCTTCATGTCGCAATCCGCCGCCGTGGCTTCGGCCATTGCCTTCCCGCTGGTGGCCGGTGCCCAGCCCAAGCCGATCAAGGTCGGCGTGCTGCATCCGGTGACCGGCGCACTGGCCTACTCGGGCCAGCAGTGCCGGCTCGGAGCGCTGATGGCGATCGAGGACATCAACAAGGCCGGCGGCATCCAGTCGCTGGGCGGCGCAAAGATCGAAGCGCTGCTCGGCGATGCGCAGTCGCAGCCGCAGGCCGGCGCCGCCGAAGTCGAGAAGATGAACGAGGCCGGCGTCTCGGCCATCGTCGGTGCCTACGCCTCGGCGATCTGCCTGGCCACCACGCAGGCCGCGGCCAAGTACAACCTGCCGCACGTGGTCGATGTCGGCGTGGCCGACCAGATCGTCGAGCGCGGCCTCAAGAACACCTTCCGCTTCGGTCCCGGCTACAAGAAGTCGACCGAGGTCGCGATGGCCAACCTGCTGGTGCTCAACAAGGCGGCGGGCAACCCGGCCAAGACCGTGATGATCATCCACGAGGATTCGCTGTTCGGCTCCGGCACCGCGGCGCTGCTGTCGCGCGAGCTGCCGGGCTACGGCTTCGAGGTCAAGGAGGTGGTGAAGCACGCCAATCCGACGCGCGACTTCAACAACATCGTGCTGCGCATGAAGTCGATCAACCCCGACATCGTGATCCCGGCCAACTACTACAACGAGTACGCGCTGCTGGTGCGCACCATGCAGCAGCAGAAGGTCAAGCCGAAGGCGATCTTCTCGGTGCTGGGCGGCGCGGCGTCGAGCTACAAGTTCGTCAAGGAGTTTCCGGAAGCGGCGAACGGCATCATCGACTGCAACCATTGGTTCAACCCCAAGGACAAGCGCTCGCAGGAGCTGCGCCGCCGGGTCGAGGCGCAGGGCCAGTTCTTCAGCTACGAGGTCTTCATGACCTACACCGCGATGTGGCTGCTGGCCGATGCGCTGGAGCGCGCCGGGTCGAGCGAGCGCGCCGCCATCATCGATGCGCTGGAGAAGAGCACTTACTCGAATCACATCATGCCGTACGGCCCGACGAAGTTCGTCAACGGCCAGAACGAAGGCGCCCAGCCACTGATGACGCAGGTCGTGAAGAACGACATCAAGGTGATCGTCCCGCGCGAGTTCCGCGAGGTCGAACCGCAGTTTCCTTTGAACGTCTGATCCGCCAGGCAAGACGCCCCGCCGCGCCCCGCGGTGCGGGTGGGTCTCACACCGACACCGCACCATGTTCGACCCCAGCATCCTTTTCTCGTCCGTCCTGAACGGCCTGACGACCGGCGCGGTCTATGCCCTGATCGCACTCGGCCTGACGCTGATCTACGGCGTGCTGCACATCATCAACTTCGCGCACGGCGCCTCGCTGATGCTGGCCTTGTATGCGGTGTACTTCCTCAAGGAGCGCTGGGGCATCGATCCCTACCTGGCGCTGCCGATCGTGATTCCGGCCATGTTCGCGCTCGGCTACGGGCTGCAGCGCATCGTGGTCAACCGCGCAGGCCACGGCAAGGACGAGAACATCCTGCTGGTCACGCTCGGCATCGCGATCGTGATGGAGAACCTGGCGCTGCTGTTCTTCAAGTCGGACACGCGCAACATCGACACCGCCTATTCGCTCAGCACGGTCGCGATCGGTCCCGCCATGATCGCAGTGCCCAAGCTGGTGGCCTTTGCCGGGGCGCTGGTGGTGTCGGCGCTGCTGTTCTGGGTCATGGGCCGCACCGACCTGGGCCGCGCGATCCGCGCCGTGGCAAGAGAGAAGGAGGGCGCCAAGCTCATGGGCATCGATGTCGACCATGTCTACGCGATGAGCTTCGGTATCGGCCTGGCCTGCCTCGGCGCGGCCGCCTGCTTCCTGCTGCCGGCCTACTACGTGAACCCGCAGGTGGGCGGCGGCTTCGTGCTGGTGGCCTTCACGATCGTGGTTCTGGGCGGCATGGGYAGCTTCGTCGGCGCGCTGATCGGCGGCTTCCTGGTCGGCGTCGTCGAGTCGCTCGGCGGCCTGTACCTCGGCGAGTCGCTGGGGCAGATCGGCATCTTCGCGATCTTCATCGGGGTCGTGCTGTTCCGACCGCAAGGCATGTTTGGAGCCAAAGCATGAACGGCGCTCGTCAACTGGGCGGCATCGCGCTGTTCGCATTGCTGGTGGCCTGCGTGCCGCTGGCCACCGCATCCGGCGCGACCCTCAACTTCGTGATGATGGCGCTCTACGCGACCTTGATCGCGCAGGCCTGGAACATCCTCGGCGGCTTCGGCGGCCAGTTCTCCTTCGGCCATGCGCTGTTCTTCGGCACCGGCGCCTACATCCAGGCCATCGCGCAGCTGCAGGGCGGCATCAATGCCTGGGTCGCGCTCGGGCTGGCGGTCGCCGGTGCCGCTTGCGTCGGCCTGTTCATCGGCGCGCTGACCTTCCGCTACGGGCTCAAGGGCTCCTACTTCGCGCTGGTCACGCTGGCTTTCGCCGAGGTCTTCCGCATCGTCGCGCTGTCGGTGCCCTTCACCGGCGGCGGCGTCGGCCTGATGCTGCCCCTGCGCGAGGCGCCATCGAACCTGCAGTTCGCCTCGCGCGCCGGCTACCTGTGGGTGGTGCTGGCCTTCGTCACGGCCGCGCTGCTGGTCAGCTGGTGGCTGCGCAACGGACGCTTCGGCGCCTGGCTGCAGGCGGTGCGCGACAACGAGGACGCGGCGCGCGCGGTGGGCGTGAACCCGTTCCGCGTCAAGCTCGGCGCCATCGGCATCTCGGCCGCCTTCATGGGCGCGGCCGGGGCCTTCTACGTGCAGGTGTTCCAGTACCTCGATCCGGGCATCGCCTACGGATCGGGGACCTCTGTCGAGGCGCTGGTCGCGGCCATCGTCGGCGGCGTCGGCACCCTGTGGGGGCCGGTGCTGGGCGCGGTGGTGCTGCATCTGCTGGCCGACCTGACGCGCAACCTGTTCGGCGAGCTGCCCGGCATCAACATGGTGATCTACGGCACGGTGCTGGTGCTGATCGTGATCTTCCTGCCGCGCGGCATCGCCGGCATGGGGCTCTCGGTGCGGCAGCTCTGGGCGCAGGCGTTGGGAGGTCCCCGTGGCTGAGCCGCTGCTCGTCCTCGATGGCATCTCGCGCTCCTTCGGCGGCCTGAAGGCGGTGCAGGGCGTGAGCCTCTCGGTGGCCGAAGGCAGCCTCACGGCGCTGATCGGCCCGAACGGCGCCGGCAAGACCACGCTGTTCGCGCTGATGTCGGGCTTTCTCAAGCCCGATACCGGCAGGGTTCGTTTCGCCGGCCAGGACATCACGGGCCGCGAGCCGCATCGCAACGCCTCGCTCGGCATGACGCGCACCTTCCAGATCGTCAAGCCCTTCGCGGCCCAGACCGTGCGCGAGAACATCGCGGTCGGCGCGCACCTGCACGAGCGCGGCCGGGGCGCGGCGCTGCGGCAGGCCGACGAGGTGGCGCAGCGCGTCGGCCTCGCGGCGCAGCTCGACAAGCCGGCCTCCGACCTCACGGTCGCCGGCCGCAAGCGGCTCGAGCTGGCCCGCGCGCTCGCCACGCAGCCGCGCCTGCTGCTGCTCGACGAAGTGCTCGCCGGCCTGAACCCGCAGGAAATCGCCGAGATGATGCCGGTGGTGCGCGGCATCGCCGACGGCGGCGTCACGGTGCTGATGATCGAGCACGTGATGCAGGCCGTGATGAACCTGGCCGAGCATGTCTGGGTGCTGGCGCAGGGCCGGCTGATCGCCGAGGGCAGCCCGGCCCAGGTGACGTCGAACGACAAGGTGGTCGAGGCCTACCTGGGCCACGGCACCGCGGCGCGGCTGCGCAAGGCGGCCGCTGCGAAGGGGGCGGACGCATGACCGCAGTGCGAAGCACGGAGGTATTCGAAATGACCGCGTTGCTGGAAATCCAGGGCCTGCGCGGCGGATACGGCCGCGTCGAGGTGCTGCGCGGCGTCGACCTGCAGGTGAATGCCGGCGAGATGGTCGCGCTGCTGGGCAGCAATGGCGCCGGCAAGTCGACCTTGAACAAGATGGTCTGCGGCCTCTGCCCGGCCTGGAGCGGCAGCGTGCGCTTCGATGGCAGGGACCTGAGCGGCGCGCACTACCGGGAGGTCGTCAAGGCCGGCCTGATCCAGGTGCCCGAAGGCCGCAAGGTGTTCCCGAACCTCAGCGTGCTCGAGAACCTCGAACTCGGCTCCTTCACGCGGGCCCGCGAGCGCCGGGCGACGAATCTGGAGAAGGTGTTCGACATCTTTCCGCGCCTGCGCGAGCGCATCCGCCAGAACGCCGGCACCATGAGCGGCGGCGAGCAGCAGATGCTGGCCATCGGCCGCGGCCTGATGGCCGAGCCCGTGCTGCTGATCCTCGACGAGCCTTCGCTGGGCCTGTCGCCGTTGCTGGTCGAGGAGATGTTCACGCTGATCCGGCAACTGCGCGATGGCGGCCTGGCGGTGCTGCTGGTCGAGCAGAACGTCGGCCAGTCGCTGGAGATCGCGGACCGCGCCTACGTGCTGGAGAACGGCAGCGTGCGCTTCTCGGGCGCGCCGGACGAACTGCTCGCGAGCGACGAACTGCGCCGCGCCTACCTCGGCCTGTGAGCCGCGGGACGCCGGCCGGGAACACCCACAGGAGACACCCATGAAACGCAGAGACATCCTGATCGCGTCGGCCGCGGCGCTGGCCGGCGCCGCCCGGGCCCAGGTCGGCAACGCGCCCGTGCGCGTCCTGGTCGGTGCGCCGGCCGGCGGTTCGACCGACACCATCGCCCGCACGCTCGCGGCCGGCATGGGCCCGGTGCTGGGCCGCACGGTGATCGTCGAGAACCGGCCCGGCGCCGGCGGCAACATCGCCGCCGATGCGGTCGCCAAGGCGGCGCCCGACGGCAACACGCTGCTGATGAGCTTCACCAGTCATGCGATCAACGCGACGCTCTACCCCACGCTGCCCTTCGACCCGGTGAAGGACTTCACGGCGCTGACCTGTGTCGCGACCTCGCCGTCGATCCTGGTCGCCCATCCGTCGGTGCCGGCCAGCAACGTGCGCGAGCTGATCGCGCTGGCCAAGGCGCAGCCGGGGCAGCTCAACTTCGCGATCGGCGCGCTGGGCTCGTCGCTGCACATGGCGGGCGAGGCCTTCAAGATGCAATCGGGCGTCTACATCGTCAACATCCCGTACCGCGGCACCGCACCGGCGGTGCAGGACGTGCTCGCGGGCCAGGTGCAGCTGATGTTCGCGGCGGTCGGCAACGTGCAGCAGCACATCTTGGCCGGCAAGCTCAAGGCGCTGGGCGTCACTTCGGCCAAGCGCCTGCCCGAGTTCCCGGACCTGCCGGCCATCGCCGAGACCTTGCCCGGCTACGAGTCGAGCGCCTGGTTCGGGCTGTTCGGGCCGGCGCACATGCCGGCCGAGCTCACGCGCCGCATCGCCGACGCGGCGCGGCAGGCCATCGGCGAGCCGGCGATGCGCAAGCGCTTCGACAGCGAGGGCGTGATTCCGGTCGGCAATACGCCGGAACAGTTCGGCCCCTTCGTCCAGAGCGAGATCAAGCGCTGGGCCCAGGTGGTCAAGTACTCGGGAGCCAAGCCGGAATGAACGCCTCGGCCTCCGCCCTCACCCCTGCGCAGCCGCAAACGCTGGCGCAGAAGCTCATCGCGCGCGCCTGCGGCCGGGAGACCGTCGCGGTGGGCGAGATCGTCACCTGCGCGGTCGACATGGCGATGTTCCACGACTCCTCGGGACCGCGCCGGTTGCAGCCGATGCTCGAAGAACTCGGGGCGCAGATCTGGGACCGCTCGCGCATCGTGCTGGTGATGGACCACTACGTGCCCGAGCGCGACGAGGACTCGCGCCGCATCGTGCGCATCGCGCGCGACTGGGCACGCGACCAGCAGCTGCCGCATGTGTACGACAGCCAGGGCATCTGCCACGTGGTGGTGCCGCAACATGGCCACATCCGCCCGGGCATGCTGTGCGTCGGCGGCGACTCGCATTCGCCCACCGGCGGCGCCTTCGGCGCCTACATGTTCGGCGTCGGCAGCACCGAGATGCTCGGGGTGGTGGTCACCGGCGAGATCTGGCTGCGCGTGCCCGAGACGATCCGGATGAGGTGGGACGGCGCGCTGCCCGCCGGCGTGACCGCCAAGGACATGATGCTGCACATGCTGTCGCGCTTCGGCATGAACGGCGGGCGTTACCAGGCGGTCGAGTTCTGCGGACCGGCGGTCGCGGCGCTGTCGATGCAGGAGCGCATGACGCTGTCGAACATGAGCGCCGAGCTGGGCGCGCAGGTCGGCCTGATCGCGCCGGACGCGACCACCTCCGCGTTCCTCGCCGAGGCCGGTGCGCCACCGGTGGATACCGCGCCCTGGTTCACCGATGCCGACGCGGCGTTCACGCGCCACCGCTTCGACGCTGCCACGCTGGAGCCCTACGTCGCGGCGCCGCACAGCCCGGCCAACGCCCATGGCGTGAGCCGCTATGCGGGCACGCCCATCGACGTCGCCTACATCGGCGCCTGCACCGGCGCCAAGCTCGACGACCTGCGCGCCGCGGCGCGCGTGCTGCGCGGCCACAAGGTCGCCGGCGGCGTGCGGCTCATGGTCGCGCCGGCCAGCCTGCGCGACCAGGAACAGGCGCGCGAGGAGGGCGTGCTGCAGGTGCTGCTCGACGCCGGTGCCGAACTCTTCCCGACCGCCTGCGGCGCCTGCTCCGGCTACGGAGATCCGATGGGAGACGATGTGACGGTCATCTCCACCACCGCGCGCAATTTCAAGGGCCGGATGGGCTCGCCGACGGCGCAGGTGTACCTGGGCTCGCCCTACACCGTCGCGGCGTCGGCGTTGCACGGCCGCATCACGGACCCGCGCGAGGTGCTGGCATGAGTGGCACGACGACCCATCGCGTCTGGCGCCTCGGCGCCGACGTCGACACCGGCGCACTGGCGCCGGGCCATGCGATGAAGCACGGCATCGACATCATCGCCCGGCATTGCCTCGAAGCCGTGCGCCCCGAGTTCGCCCGCGAGGTGCGCGCCGGCGACGTGATCGTGGCCGGGCCGAATTTCGGCATCGGGTCGTCGCGCGAGCAGGCGGCGGCCGTGCTGGTCCAGCTCGGCGTGGCTGCGGTGATCGCGCCCTCTTACAGCGGGCTCTATTTCCGCAATGCATTCAACGTGGGCCTGCTGCTGCTCACCTGCGCCGAGGCCGAGTCGC
Source organism: Variovorax sp. P1_H2 (assembly GCF_056405295.1). Lineage (NCBI taxonomy): Bacteria > Pseudomonadati > Pseudomonadota > Betaproteobacteria > Burkholderiales > Comamonadaceae > Variovorax > Variovorax sp. P1_H2. Next base: position 12,650 of record NZ_JBFUCJ010000052.1, read on the forward strand.
TGCCCGACGGCGCGCCGGTATCGCTGGACGTGGAACGCCCCGCGATCCTGGACGCTGCAGGCCGGGCGCTCGCGTGCGAGCCCGTGCCTTCGTTCCTGATGGACATGGTGCGCGCGGGCGGATTGCTGAAGCAACTGCGCCTGCGCCAAGCCGCAAAGAACGCCCATGCCGACTGACCACCCACCCGCCGCCGTGGACGCACGTCGCTGGGACGCGCATCTGGCGGTGCTTCACGCCACCGTGGCCCTGCACGCCAGCGGCACATCGTCGCCCGCGGCCTCGCAGCAGGCGCGACGCCTGCTGCTCGACACCATCGGCTGCGCGATCGCCGGCCGCCACGCCGACGAGGTGCAGCGCCTCGAATCCATGCTCGCGGAGATCGAGCCCGGCGACTTCCGCTTCCCCGGCGGCCCGGCGATCGGCCTGCACGGCGCTGCGCAGGTGCTGGCCATGGCCGCGACCTGGGACGAGGCCTGCGAGGGCCACGCGCTCGCGCACGGCCGGCCCGGTGTGGCGCTGATCGCGGCGCTGCTGCCGCTGGCCGTGCAACGCGGCGCGACGCTGGGCGGCTTGGTCGACGCCTTCGTGCTCGGCTACGAAGTGGGGGCCCGCGCGGGCGCGTGGCTGCGCATCCGTCCCGGCATGCACGTCGACGCCAACTGGCCCGCGCTCGGCGTTGCCGCCGGTGTCGCCCGCCTGCTCGGCCTGCCGCCGGCGGGCATCGTGCAGGCGATCGACATCGCGGCCTGCCAGCTCGCGACCAGCCTCTACCTGCCGGTCGCATCCGGCCGCACGGCGCGCAACACCTACCTCGCGCACAGCGCGATGCTCGGGCTCCAATCGGCCTTCGCGAGCGCGGCCGGCATCGATGCGCCTGCCGATGCGCTCGCGCACTACGCGAGCGAGCATGCGGCCGCCGCGCCGCAAGCGCTGCCCGCCGCGGACACCACGCTGCTGCTCGACGCCTACCTGAAGCCCTTCGCGGCCGTGCGCCATGTGCACTACGGCGCCGTCGCGGCGCGGCGCATCCGCGCGCTGCTGACCACCGGCACGCAGTCGGTCCGCGCCATCGTGCTCACGGTCTACGAAGAGGCCACGGTGTACTGTGGCAACCGCGCGCCGCGCACGCCGATCCAGGCGCAGTTCAGCCTGTCCTTCGGCGTCGCGGCGATGCTGCGCTTCGGCGACATCGACCCCTCGGTCTATGAGCCTGCGCGCTTCGACGACCCGGAGCTGCGCCGCCTCGAAGCGCTCGTCGAACTGCACGTCGACACCGACCTGACCGAGCGCCGCCAGCGCGGCGCGACGCTCGAAGTCACGCAGGAAGCCGACGGCGCCACCACCCGCCTGCGCCAGGCGGTCGACACCATCCCCGGCGACGCGTCCCAGCCGCTCGACCGCGCTGCGCTGTGCGCCAAGTTCGGGCACTACGCCGCGCGCAGCATCGCGGCCGATCGTGCGGCTGCGTTCTGCGACACCGTGCTCGACGTCCCCGACATCGCCCTGCGCCTCCTGTGGCAGCAGCTGACCGAATCCTCATCCACCGCACAGCCATGAAACTCCTGCGCCAACTCGCGACCGCCGTCCTCGTCTGCGTGCCGCTCCTCGCCGCCGCACAGGCCGACGACTTCCCCAGCAAGCCGATCCGCATCGTCGTGCCGTTCCCGCCCGGTGGCGCCACCGATGCCGCCGCGCGCCTGGTGGCCACCAAGATGAGCGAGAAATGGGGCCAGCCGGTCGTGGTCGACAACCGCGCGGGCGCGGGCGGCAACGTTGGCTCCGACCTGGTCGCCAAATCCGCGCCCGACGGCTACACGCTCGTGATGGGCGTCACCGGCTCGCACGCGATCAACACCTCGCTCTACAGCAAGATGCCCTACGACCCGGTCGCGGACTTCGTGCCGATCAGCCAGGTCGCCGTGGTGCCCAACGTGCTCGTGGTCCATCCGTCCGTGCCCGCCAGGAACCTGGCCGAGCTGGTGGYGCTCGCCAAGCGTGAACCCGGCAAGCTCAACTACGCGTCGCTCGGCAACGGCACCGCCGCGCACCTGGGCATGGAGATGCTCAAGTCGGCCGCCGGCATCGACATCGCGCACGTGCCCTACAAGGGCAGCGCACCCGCCGTATCCGACCTGCTGGGCGGCCAGGTGCAGATGATGGTCGACGGCCTGCCGTCCGCGCTGCCGCACGTGAAGGCCGGCCAGTTGCGCGCCATCGCGCTGACCAGCCTGCACCGTGCGCCCGCGCTGCCCGACCTGCCGACCATCGCCGAAACCTACCCGGGCTTCTACGCCGATGCCTGGTCCGGCCTGTTCGCGCCCAAGGGCACGCCGCAGCCGATCGTCGACAAGCTCTCCAACGAAGTGCAGCGCATCCTGCGACTGCCCGAGGTGCGAGACAAGCTCGCCGCGCTCGGCGCCGAGCCGGTCGGCTCGACGCAGGCCGAATTCGCCGCGCACCTGAAGCGCGAGATCGACAAGTGGGCCAAGGTGGTGAAGAGCAGCGGCGCGAGGGTGGATTGACCATGAACGAATCACACACGATGGACCCGGTCACGTTGGCCGTGCTGCGCGGCCGCCTCGAGCAGGTGGCCGACGAGATGGACGCGACGCTGTACCGCAGCGCGTTCAATCCGATCATTGCCGAGGCCCACGATGCCTGCCACGGCCTCTACGACGCGACGAGCGGCGACACGCTGGTGCAGGGCAAGTCGGGCCTGCCGGTGTTCGTCGGCGCGATGGCCTTCGCGGTGCGCGCCACCGCGGCCGCCGCGGCGCCGCGCGGCGGTATGCTGGACGGCGACATCTGGATCAGCAACGACCCCTACGACGGCGGCACCCACGCCAACGACTTCAAGCTGGTGCGGCCCTTCTTCCGCGACGGCAAGCTCTATTGCTACATGGCTTCGGCCGCGCACTGGCACGACGTCGGCGGCGCGGTGCCCGGCAACTACAACCCGGCCGCCACCGAGTGCTGGCAGGAGGCGGTGCAGATCCCGCCGGTGCGCATCGTGCGCGACGGCGTGCTCGACGCCGACGTGCTGGCGATCCTGCGCGCCAACACACGGCTGCCCGAAAGCCTCTGGGGCGACCTCAACGGCCAGCTCGCCGCGCTCGAACTCGGCGCGAAGCGGTTGCACGGCCTGCTCGACGAATACGGCGACACGCTGGTGCTGCAGGCGATGGGCGAACTGCGCAGCCGCGCGCTGCGCCTGATGCGCTCGCATATCGCCTCGCTGCCAGACGGCCGCTACAGCTTCGAGGACGTGCTCGACAACGACGGCATCGTCAACGCGCCGCTGACCATCGCGCTCGACATGACGGTGGCGGGCGACCGCCTGCTGCTCGACTTCTCGCGCACCTCGCCGCAATGCGCGGGGCCGGTGAACATCTCGCGCGCCACCGCGATCGCGGCCTGCTACGTGGCGCTCAAGCATGTCTTCCCCGACGTGCCGGCCAATGCCGGCGTGCTCGACGCGGTCGACTTCCTGATCCCCGACAAGCTCGTGATCAGCGCCGAGCGCCCGAGGCCGGTCGGCGGCTACACCGAGACCATCCTGCGTATGATCGACGTGATCTTCAGCGCCACCGCGCAGGCCGATCCGAACCGTGCCGTGGCGCAGGCCTACGGCACCATCAACGCGCTGTCGATCGCGGGCCACCGCAGCGACGGACCCCGCAAGGGCCAGCGCTGGGTGATGTTCAGCTTCTTCGGCGGCGGCCACGGCGGCCATTCGGGCGGCGACGGGCTCTCGCATGCCAACGCGCCGATCTCGACCGCGACCATCCCGCCGCTCGAGATCCTCGAGGCCGCCTATCCGGTGCGCTTCACCGAATGGTCGTTGCGCCCGAACTCGGGCGGCGACGGCCAGTTCCGCGGCGGCCTCGGCGCCATCTACGAGATCGAGCTGCTCGAGAAGGATGCCGAGGTCTATGTCTTCGGCGAGCGCGGCAGCTCGCCGCCCAAGGGCATCGCGGGCGGCGGCCCGGGCGCCGTCAACGTCTTCAGCTACGAGAACGACGGTGCCTGGCACACGCCGCCGATGGTGTCGAAGATGCACGGCATCCGGCTCGCACGCGGCGAACGCGTGCGGCTCGAGACGCCAGGCGGCGGCGGCTGGGGCGCGCCTGACAAGCGCAGCAGCGAGAAGCGTGCACAGGATCGGGCCATGGGCTATGTGGACAACGGCGAAGCAACCGACAAGAAGGCCGCGCAATGACAGCAGAGAACACAAGCAAGGCGGCGGGCCGCCTGGTCGTCGGCGTGGACGTCGGCGGCACCTTCACCGACCTCTTCGTGCTCGACGAGAGCGAGGGAACGGCGCGCATCGTCAAGGTGCCTTCAACGCGCGGCGAAGAAGCGCGCGGCTTCATGAACGGCGTGGCGCGCGTGGCCGATTCCGCAGCGGCCATCGCGACCATCGTGCACGGCACCACGGTCGGCACCAACGCGCTGCTCGAGCGCAAGGTGGCGCGCACCGGCATCATCACGACGCGCGGCTTTCGCGATGTGCTCGAGATGCGCCGGCGCGACCGGCCCGAGACCTGGGGGCTGCGCGGCAGCTTCGTGCCGGTGGTGCCGCGCGACCTGCGGCGCGAGGTCGACGAGCGCGTGCTGGCCGACGGCGCGCTGCACACGCCGGTCGATCTCGAGCAGGTGCGGGCTGAGGCGCGGGCGCTGCTCGAGGCCGGCTGCGAGGCGGTCTGCGTGTTCTTCATCAACACCTATGCCAACCCGGAGAACGAGCGGCTTGCCGTTGAGGCCGTGCGCGCGCTCTGGCCGAATGTCCATGTCACTTCCGCTGCCGAGGTGCTGCCCGAGATCCGCGAGTTCGAGCGCTGCTCGACCGCCACGCTCAACGCGGCGCTGCAGCCGGTGGTCGGCAGCTACCTCGAACGCCTGGAATCGGACCTGCGCGGCCAGGGCTTCGACGGCGAACTGCTGGTGGTGCAGAGCAACGGCGGCGTGATGTCGCGCCAGACCGCGAGCGACCTGCCGGTGCGCACCGCGCTGTCGGGCCCGGCGGCCGGCGTGATCGCCTGCGCCGCCATCGCGCGCGCGGCAGGCTTCCCGAACGCAATCACCGGCGACATGGGCGGCACCTCCTTCGATGTCTCGCTGGTCGCCAACGGCGAGGCGGCGCTGGCGGCGCAGACCGCGATCGAGTTCGGCATGGTGATCCGCTCGCCGATGATCCAGATCGAGACCATCGGCGCCGGCGGCGGCTCGATCGCCTCGGTCGACGCCAGCGGCATGCTGCAGGTCGGCCCCGAATCGGCCGGCAGCATTCCCGGCCCGGCCTGCTATGGCCGCGGCAACATGCGCCCGACCGTGACCGACGCCAACGTGCTGCTCGGCCGCATCGCCGCCGACCGGCCGCTCGGCGGCGGCCTGCTGGCGGCGCTCGATGCCGAGAAGTCCTTCCAGGCCATCGAAGCGCATGTCGCGAAGCCGCTGGGCCTGGACGTGTACCAGGCGGCGGAGGCGATCCTCACGGTGGCCAACGCGCGCATGGCCGGCGCGATCCGGCTGGTGTCGATCGAGCGCGGCCACGACCCGCGGCGCTTCGCCTACATGCCCTTCGGCGGCGGCGGTGCGCTGCATGTGTGCGCGATGATGCGCGAGGTCGGCGTCGCCATCGGCATCGTGCCGCGCTACCCCGGCGTGACCTCGGCGCTGGGCTGCGTGATCGCCGACATGCGGCACGACGCGGTCCAGACCCTCAACCGGCCGCTCGACGAACTCGATGTCGCGCAGCTGCGGCAGCGCATCGCCGAACTCGCCGAGGCCTGCCAGCAGCGGCTCGATTCGTCGGGCGTGCGCTTCGAGGAGGTGCGCGAGGTGATCGCGCTCGACATGCTCTATGCGGGCCAGACCCACACGCTGCCGGTGGTGCTGCCGGCAGCCACGGCGCAGGCCCTGACGCGTGAGGCCATCCGCACCGCCTTCGAAGCCAGCTACAGCGCCGCCTTCGGCCGCGTGCTCGACGGCATCGGCATCCGCGTGATGAACCTGCGCTATGCCCGCATCGGCGTGCGGCCCAAGTTCGATCTGGCTGTGCTGGCACTCGAAGGCGAGGGCAGCGTCGCGCCGCTGGGCACGCAGCGCGTGTTTCACGACGGGCAATGGCGCGAGGCGCTGCGTTATGCGCGGCTCGACCTGCCGGTCGGCTCGCGCGTCGACGGTCCGGCGATCCTCGAGCAGGCCGACACCACCGTGTGGCTCGAGCCCGGCTTCCATGCCGAAGTCGATGCGCATGGCAACCTGCTGGTGAGGCTGTGAGCGCAGCGCCGGGCCGCCCCAAGCAAGCTCGCGCCCCCTCGGGGGGGCAGCGAGGACACGAAGTGCCGAGAGTGGGGGCCGACATGAGCGGCACGGCGCCAATCCGCGGATCGACGACGGCGCTGGTCGTGATCGACCTGCAGAACGACTTCCTCGATCCGAAGGGCGCCTACGCTCGCGGCGGCGACAGCAACCCGCCCGCGCTGCTGCTGCCGGATCGCGTGGCGACCGTCGCGAGAATCGTCAAGGCCGCGGGCGGGCTGGTCGCCGCGAGCCAGTTCACGCTGTGGCCCGATGCGTCCGGCGAGCCGATGGTCTCGCCGCACCTGAAGGCGCTGCGCCCTTACCTCAGGAAGGGCGACTTCGCGCCCGGCAGCTGGGGCCAGGCGAACGTCGAGGCGCTGGCCGGCCTGGTCGACGTCGCGGTCAGCAAGGTCGCCTACTCGGCGTTCTTCAACACCCAGCTCGACTGGGTGCTGCGCCGCGCCGGCATCGACACCGTGGCCGTGTGCGGCATCGTCACCAATGGCGGCGTGGCGAGCACGGTGCGCGACGCCCACATGCGCGACTACCGCACGCTGGTGCTGGCCGACGGCTGCGCGGCTTTCGGCGAGGAGCGGCACCAGACCTCGCTGGCCGACATGCGCAACGTGGCCGAGGTGGTGGACTGTGCGGCCTTCGTGGAGTTGCTGGCATGACGGTTCAGGCCGAAGGCCCGGTGCGCCGCATTCGCCGTGCCGCGCACATCGAGGCCGAGATGCACGTGGCGGTGGTGATCGTCGGCGCCGGCGCCTGCGGCCTCACGGCGGCGCTGATGCTGCACGACGCGGGCATCGAATGCGTGCTGCTCGAGCGCGATGCCGTGCCGAGCGGATCGACCGCGCTGTCCTCCGGCTTCATCCCCGCGGCCGGCACACGCGCGCAGCGCGAGCAAGGAATCCAGGGCGACAGTCCCGCGCGCTTCGCGGCCGACATCCAGGCCAAGGCCCGGGGTCGCGCGGCACCCGCATTGGTGCGGGCGTATGCCGAGGCCGTCGGCCCGGCGCTGGATGCGCTGCAAGCGAGGCACGGCCTCGACTGGATCGTGCTCGACGGATTCCTCTATCCGGGCCACAGCGTTCATCGGATGCACGCCTTGCCGCAAAGAACCGGTGCGGCCTTGATGGCCGGACTGCAGGCCGCCGTGGAAGCCGCAGGCATCCCGGTGCTGACCCAGGCGCTGGTCGACACGCTGTGGCTCGACGACACCGGCCGCGCGCTCGGCATCGGCTACCGCCGTCCCGATGGCCGCGAGGAAACACTGGCCTGCGATGCGCTGCTGCTGGCCTGCAATGGCTTCGGCGGCAATGCGGCGATGGTGCGCACGCTGCTGCCGGAAATGGCCGCTGCAGCCTTTGGTGGACATACAGGTAACGACGGCAGCGCGATCCTCTGGGGCGAGGCGATCGGCGCGCGCCTGCGCGATCTCGGCGGCTATCAAGGACACGGCTCCTGGGTCACGCCGCAGGGCGCGCTGATGTCCTGGGCCGTGATGATGGAAGGCGGCGTGCAGATCAACCGCGAGGGCCGGCGCTTCCATGACGAGACGCAGGGCTACTCCGAGGCCGCGGTGCATGTGCTGGAGCAGCCGGGCGCGATCGCGTGGAATGTGTTCGATGCGCCGCTGCTTGAACTGGCGCGCGGCTTTCCCGATTTCTGCGAAGCGGAGGCCGCGGGCGCGCTCAGGCGCTGCGACACCGTGGCCGATCTCGCGGCCTGTATCGGCTGCGATGCGGCAACTCTGCAGTCGACCCTCGACGGGCTGCAAGCCGGCGCGCCGCAGTCCGATGGCCGCGTCTCCAAGCGCGCACTGGCCGCGCCGTATTTCGCGGTCAAGGTCACGGGCGCGCTGTTCCACACGCAAGGCGGCCTCGACATCGCCGCCGATGCGCGCGTGCTTCGGCAGGACGGCTCGCCGCTGCCCAACCTGCTGGCGGCCGGCGGCGCCGCGGGTGGCGTGTCGGGCGACGAGGTCTGGGGTTATCTCTCGGGCAACGGGCTGCTGAGCGCAGTCGCCGGCGGCTACATCGCGGCGCGCACCGCCGCTGCGCTGGTCAATGAAAGGAAGCCATCCCATGGCCGATGAATCATTCAGGTCGCGCCTCGCGCGAAACGACATCGTGCTGGCCCCGGGCGTCTACGACGCACTCAGCGCCCTGGTGGCCGAGCAGGCCGGCTTCGAGGCGCTCTACCTGTCGGGCGCCTCGATCGCCTACACCCGGCTCGCGCGCTCCGACGTCGGGCTCACCACCTTCACCGAGGTCGAGGACACGCTGGCGCGCATCACCGAGCGCGTCGGCCTGCCGGTGATCGTCGATGCCGACACCGGCTTCGGCAATGCGCTCAACACGCAGCGCACGGTGCGCGGCTTCGAGCGCGGGGGCGCGGCGATGATCCAGATCGAGGACCAGGGCTTTCCCAAGCGCTGCGGCCACCTCGACGGCAAGACCGTGGTGCCCGCGCGCGAGATGGCCGGCAAGCTCAATGCGGCGCTCGATGCACGGGCCTCGGCCGATACGCTGATCCTCGCGCGCACCGATGCGGTCGCGGTCGAAGGGCTGGCTGCCGCACTCGACCGCGCGGAGGCCTACCTGGAGACCGGCGTCGATGCGCTGTTCATCGAGGCGCTGCGCTCGCCCGAGCAAATGGATGCGGCGTGCAAGCGCTTTGGCCGCCGCGTGCCGTTGCTCGCGAACATGGTCGAGGGCGGCAAGACGCCGGTGCAGGACGCGGATGCGCTGCAGGCGCACGGCTTCCGCATCGCGATCTTCCCGGGCGGCACGGCGCGCGCGGTGGTGCACACGCTGCAGGGCTACTACGCGAGCCTGCATGCCCACCGCACGACGCTGCCCTGGCGCGACCGGATGCTGGACTTCGACGGGCTCAACGAGGTGATCGGTACGCCGGAGCTGATGGCGGCGGGGCAGCGCTACGAGTGAGCGAGCGCCCGCGCGGCGACCCTCTTGGGCCTACACTGGGCGCCACTTTTTCAGCCAGTGCGCCTGCCATGAGATCCACCCGCCGTTCGTTCCTGTTGTTTCCCGCCGCACTCGGCGTGGCCGCCGCCTGGCCCTTCGCCGCCGACGCCGACAGCCGCGACACCCAGCCGATCCGCCTCGTCGTGCCCTTCGGCGCCGGCGGTGTCGCCGACCTTACGGCACGCGTGGTCGGCAAGGCCATGGCCAGCCAGCTGAACCAGCCCGTGATCGTCGACAACCGCCCCGGTGCCGGCGGCGTGGTGGCCGGCACGACGGTGGCCAGTGCGGCGCCGGACGGCCTCACGCTGCTGCTGATGAGCAACGGCACGGCGGTCAGCGAGGGCCTTTTTCAGCGCCTGCCTTTCGATACCCGCAAGGACTTCGCGCCGATCTCGCTGCTGGGCTATTTCGACCTCGCGATCTTGGTGCCCGAGGGCTCGGCGCTGCGCAGCCTGGCGGACCTGGTGGCGGCCGCCAAGGCGCGTCCCGGTGCGCTGAACATCGGCACGGTCAACGTCGGCAGCACCCAGAACCTGGCGGCGGAACTGTTCAAGAGCCGGGCCGGCATCGACGCCCAGGTGGTGCCTTTCAACGGCACGCCGGCCGTGGTGACGGCGCTTCGCAGCGGCCAGGTCGACGCCGGCGTCGAGATCCTGTCGCCGGTGATGCCGCAGATCTCAGGCAAGGCGCTGCGTGCGCTCGCCGTGATGGGCGAGGGCCGCAACCCGGCCCTGCCGGCCGTGCCCACCGTGGCCGAGGGGGCTGGACTCAAGGGCTTCGACGTGCGCTCGTGGAACGCCCTGGCCGCGCCCTCGAAGACGCCGCGCGAGCGGATCGACCGGCTCAACCGCGCGGTTCGCGCCGCGCTGGCATCGGCCGAGGTCCAGCAGCAGTTGGCGACGCTGAACGTGCAGCCGCGCGCCGGCAGTCCCGAGGAGCTGGCCGCGCTGCTCGACAGCGAGATCCGGCGCTGGAGCGGCGTGATCGCCGCCGCCGGCATTCCGCGCCAGTAGATCGTTCAGACGGGGACGGACATGCAACTCGAACACATCGGCCTGATCGGCTATGGCGAGGTGGGCAAGACCTTCGCGCTCGGCCTCAAGGACAAGCCCGGCGTCCGGACGGTCGGCGCCTGGGACCTGAAGTTCATCGACCCGGCGCGCCAGGCGAGCGAGCAGGCGCACGCGGCGCAGGCCGGGGTGGCGGCGCACCCGTCCATGGGCGCGCTGTGCCAGGCCAGCACCCTGGTGATCTCCGCTGTCACCGCCTCGAACACGCTGGGGGTGGCGCAGGAGGCGGCGCCGCAGCTGCGCCCGGGCACCGTCTTTCTCGACCTCAACTCGGCCTCGCCCGGCACCAAGCAGCAGTGCGCGGCGCTGGTCGAAGCCGTCGGCGCGCACTACGTCGAAGCCGGTGTGATGACCTCGGTGCCACCTTACGGCATCCGCGTGCCGATGCTGCTGGGCGGCGAGCGCGCGGCCGCGCTGGCCGAGGCGCTGTCCGCCTGGGGCCTGGACACCCAGGCCGTGAGCGAGCGCCTGGGCGTGGCCAGCGCGATCAAGATGAGCCGCAGCGTGATGATCAAGGGCCTCGAGGCGCTGGTGATCGAAAGCTACGCCACCGCGCGCGCCTACGGGGTCGAGGACCATGTGCTGCCGACCCTGCAGGAGACCTTTCCGAGCATCGACTGGAGCCGGCAGGGCGCCTACTTCTTCAGCCGCGTGGTGCAGCACGGCCAGCGCCGGGCCGAGGAAATGCGCGAGGCGGCCAACACCGTGCGCGAGGCCGGCTTCGCGCCGCTCATGGCCTCGGCGATCGCCGACAAGCAGCAGTGGGTGGCCGACCAGGCCAAGGCCGGCGTGTTCGACGGGCTCGACAAGCAGGCGACGTGGCAGGACTACGCCGACCGGCTGCTGGCCGCGCGCAAGGACTGAGCCCCCACGCTCGTCACTTCGTGTACTCGCTGCCCCCCGAGGGGGCGCAGTCCGCCTTGGGGCGGCCCGGCGGCGGACTGAGGCCTTTCAGCCCTGTAGCAGCGTCTCGGCGGTCTTGCGGATCAGGTCCAGCGTCGCCTGCTGCGTCAGCGTGGCCCGCCGCAGCGCGCTGACCGCGGTGAAGACCGGGATCCGCAGCGGCGGCGACTCGATCTCGCGCAGGGTGTAGGCCGAGGGGTTGATCGAGCGGATCACCGCGTTGCGCGACAGGATCGCGAAGCCGGCGCCGTCGGCGACCAGGTCGAGCATCGCCGAGACGCCGTCGATCTCGAGCGCCACCCGCGGCGTGCAGCCGATGCCGGCCATCTCCGATTCCACGTACATCCGGATCGCGTTCGGCCGGCTCGGAATCACCAGCGGCAGCCGGGCCACCTCGGCCAGCGTCAGCGGCGCCGGCGGCGGGTCTTCCTGCAGGCCCGGCGGGCGGCGGCCGACCAGCAGCAGGGACTGGTCCAGCAGCCGCTGCACATCGAGCCCGGGCATCGGCCGGGCGTCGTAGAGCACGGCGATGTCCAGGCCGCCGTGCAGCAGCTGGTCCTGCATGGCGGTCGAGAGGTTCTCGCTGATCGACAGCTGGGCCTGCGGCATCTGCTCGCGGAAGGCGCGGGTCAGCGGCACCGTCAGCACCCGCGCGATGCTGGGCGGCAGGCCGACCGCCACGCGGCCGGCCAGCGAGCCGCGCACCCGGTCGAGCTCCTCGCGGGCGCGCTCCACCTGGTGCAGGATTCCGCGCCCATGGGCCAGCAGCACCTGGCCGGCCTCGGTCGGCGTGGCACCGCGGCCGTTGCGCACCAGCAGGTTCTGCCGCAGTTCCACCTCGAGCAGGCGCACCTGCCGGCTCAGCGCGGGCTGCGCCACCTTCAGCGCCACGGCGGCGCGGGTGAAGCTGCCCAACTCGGCGACGCGAACGAAATACGCCAGCTGTTTCAGGTCCAAGGGGCTTCTCCAGGCTCAGCCGCTGATGATATGCCGTTTTGTTCTAGCTGCTAGTGGCCTATGGCGAATCTGGCAGGGTCATACCGCCGCAAAATTCGCTCCATCGAGCCGGCCGCACCGGCATTGGAGACAAGGCGAAAAGCATGCAGAAGACCGCGATCAAGGGGATTTCGTCGATGGCCACCCGCCAGGTGCTGGCCGATCTGGTAGCTGCTTTCGAGCAGCGCTCGGGGGGCTCGGTCGCGATCGAATCGGTCGGCGGCGTCGATGCCGCCAAGCGTGTGCAGGCCGGCGAGGCCTTCGACGTGGTGGTGCTGGCCTCCGACGCCATCGACAAGCTGATTGCCGCCGGCCGCATCGAGGCCGGCAGCAAGACCGACCTGGTGCGCTCGGGTGTCGCGGTGGCCGTCAAGGCGGGTGCGCCGCATCCCGACATCGGCTCCGAGGAAGCGCTGCGCAATGCGGTACTGGCCGCGCGCAGCCTCAGCTATTCCACCGGCCCGAGCGGCGTCGCCCTGGCGGCCCTGTTCGAGCGCTGGGGCATCGCCGACGAGATCAAGCCGCGCATCGTGCAAGCCCCGCCCGGCGTGCCGGTCGGCACGCTGGTGGCCCGCGGGGAGGTCGAGCTCGGCTTCCAGCAGTTGGCCGAACTGATCCATGTCCAGGGCATCGACCTGCTGGGGCCGCTGCCGTCGGAGATCCAGATCGTCACCACTTTTTCCGCCGGCGTCGGCACCGGTTCGGCCGAGGCCGAGGCCGTGCGCCGGATGCTGGCCTTCATGTCCTCGCCCCAAGCGGAAGCCGCCAAGCGCGCCCAGGGCATGGACCCCGCCTGAGACCAACTGATTAAAAGGAGCACACGACATGATCATCGACGTCCACGGTCACTACACGACCGCCCCCGCCGCGCTCGGCGCCTGGCGCGACCTGCAGATCGCCGGCCTCAAGGACCCCTCCAAGGCGCCCAAGGCCAGCGAGCTGAAGATCAGCGACGACGACATCCGCGAGACCATCGAGAACAACCAGCTCAAGCTGATGAAGGAGCGCGGCTCCGACCTGACCATCTTCAGCCCGCGCGCCAGCTTCATGGCCCACCACATCGGCGACTTCAACACCTCGTCGACCTGGGCCGCGATCTGCAACGAGCTTTGCTATCGCGTCAGCCAGTTGTTCCCCGACCACTTCATTCCGGCCGCGATGCTGCCGCAGTCGCCGGGCGTCGACCCCAAGACCTGCATCCCCGAGCTCGAGCGCTGCGTCAAGGAATACGGCAACGTCGGCATCAACCTGAACCCCGACCCGAGCGGCGGCCACTGGACCAGCCCGCCGCTGAGCGACCGCCAGTGGTATCCGATCTACGAGAAGATGGTCGAGTACGACATCCCCGCGATGATCCACGTCAGCACCAGCTGCAACCCGGCCTTCCACACCACCGGCTCGCACTACCTCAACGCCGACACCACGGCTTTCATGCAGTGCCTGACCTCGGACCTGTTCAAGGACTTCCCGACCCTGCGCTTCCTGATCCCGCACGGCGGCGGCGCGGTGCCGTATCACTGGGGCCGGTTCCGAGGTCTCGCGCAAGAGCTCAAGAAGCCGCTGCTCGACGAGCACCTGCTCAACAACATCTACTTCGACACCTGCGTCTACCACCAGCCGGGCATCGACTTGCTGAACACGGTGATCCCGGTCAAGAACGTGCTGTTCGCCTCGGAAATGATCGGCGCGGTACGCGGCATCGACCCGACCACCGGTCACTACTACGACGACACCAAGCGCTACATCGCGTCGAGCAAGATCCTGAGCGACGCCGACCGCCACCAGATCTACGAAGGCAATGCGCGCCGCGTGTTCCCGCGGCTCGACGCCGCACTCAAGGCCAAAAACCTCTGACCCCCTCAAGGAGATATGAGCATGTATGAACTCGGAGTCGTCTATCGCAACATCGAGCGCGCCGACCGCGCCACGGCCGACGCCCTGGCCAAGCTCGGCTCGGCTACGGTGCACGAGGCCATGGGCCGCGTCGGCCTGCTGAAGCCCTACATGCGCCCGATCTATCCCGGCGTGCAGGTGTCGGGCACCGCGGTCACCGTGCTGCTGCAGCCCGGCGACAACTGGATGATGCACGTGGCGGCGGAGCAGATCCAGCCCGGCGACGTGGTGGTGGCGGCCGTTACCGCCGAATGCACCGACGGCTACTTCGGCGACCTGCTGGCCACCAGCTTCCAGGCCCGCGGCGCCCGTGCGCTGATCATCGATGCCGGCGTGCGCGACGTGAAGACGCTGCAGGAGATGAACTTCCCGGTCTGGAGCCGCGCGATCTCGTCCAAGGGCACCATCAAGGCGACGCTCGGCTCGGTCAACATCCCGGTGGTCTGCGCCGGCATGCTGGTGACGCCCGGCGACGTGATCGTGGCCGACGACGACGGCGTGGTCTGCGTGCCCAAGGCGATGGCGGCCAAGGCGCTCGAAGCCGCCGTGGCGCGCGAAGCCAACGAAGGCGCCAAGCGCGAGAAGCTCGCCTCCGGCGTGCTCGGCCTCGACATGTACAAGATGCGCGAGCCCCTCGAGAAGGCCGGGCTGCGCTACATCGACTGATTTTTCCTTACCCGAGTCTTCTCACATGCAAGTCACACGACGTTTCCTCGCCAACCGCACCCTCGCCCTGGCCGCCGGCGCACTGGCCGCCGCGGCGCTGCCGATGGGCGCCTTCGCGCAGCAGTTCCCGACCAAGCCGGTGCGCATCATCACGCCGTTCCCGGTCGGCGGCGGTCCCGACGGCGTTGCGCGCCTGGTGGCCGACAAGCTGTCGCGCACCTGGGGCCAGCCGGTGGTGGTGGAGAACCGCCCGGGCGGCAACGGCTTCATCGCGATCGACGCCTTCAAGCGCGGCGCCAAGGACGGCCACGACATGATCGTGCTCGACAACGTGCACCTGGCCGCCTACCCGGCCTTGTTCAAGAAGCTGCCCTACGACCCGGTGAAGGACTTCGACACGCTGCTGCCGCTGTTCAAGACCTACTTCTTCTTCACGGTCGCGACCAACAGCAAGTACAAGACCGTCGGCGACATCATTGCGGATGCGAAGGCCAATCCGGGCAAGCTCAACTTCGGCTCGTGGTCGATCGGCAACCCGGTGCACCTGGGTTCCGAGCTGTTCGCCTCCGCCACCGGCATCCAGATGGAGCACGTGCTCTACAAGGAGACCACGCAGCTCTACACCTCGGTGTCGACCGGTGAATTGGCCTTCGCGCTGGGCAGCGCCGCCACCGCCGGCCCGCTGCAGCGCGCCGGCAAGCTGCGCTTCCTGGCAGTGACGGCGCCGCAGCGCAACGCCAGCTTCCCGGACGTGCCCACGGTGGGCGAATCGGGCGGACCCAAGGGCTTCGAGGTCACGGGCTGGAACGCGATCGCGGTGCCGCCGGGCCTGCCGCCGGCAGTCACCGAAAAAATCAAGAAGGACATCGAGGCCGCGCTCGCCAGCCCCGACGTGCTCGAGAAGTTCAAGAGCTTCGGCTACGAGCCCTTCCCGCAGACGCGCGACCAGTTCAACCAGTTCGTCAAGGCCGAGACGCAACGCTTCGGCGACGTGATCCGCAAGGCCAACATCACCCTGGACTGAGACCATGACGCAATTCACCAAGACCCCCGGCTGGCTCGACTGGTACGCCGGCCCCTCGAAGCCGCGCTTCAAGGTGCCGCCCGGCAGCGTCGATGCGCATTGCCACGTGTTCGGCCCGGGCGACCAGTTCCCCTTCGCCCCCGAGCGCAAGTACACGCCCTGCGACGCCTCGAAGGACCAGCTGTTCGCGCTGCGCGACCACCTCGGCTTCGACAAGAACGTGGTCGTGCAGGCCACCTGCCACGGCGCCGACAACCGGGCCATGGTCGATGCGCTGAAGGCGTCGGGCGGACGCGCCAAGGGCATCGCCACGGTCAAGCGCAGCATCAGCGACGCCGAATTGAAGGAACTGCACGAGGCCGGCGTGCGCGGCGTGCGCTTCAACTTCGTCAAGCGGCTGGTCGACTTCACGCCCAAGGACGAGCTGCTCGAAATCGCCAACCGCATCGCGCCGCTCGGCTGGCACGTGGTGATCTACTTCGAGGCGGTCGACCTGCCCGAGCTGTGGGACTTCTTCACCGCCCTGCCGACCACGGTGGTGGTCGACCACATGGGCCGCCCCGACGTCGGCAAGCCCATCGACGGCCCCGAGTTCGAGCTGTTCCTGAAGTTCATGCGCGAGCACACCAACGTGTGGAGCAAGGTGAGCTGCCCCGAGCGTTTGTCGCTGACCGGCCCCAAGGCCCTGAACGGCGAGCAGGCGGCCTATCAGGACGTCGTGCCCTTCGCCCGCAAGGTGGTCGAGAGCTTTCCCGACCGCGTGCTGTGGGGCACCGACTGGCCGCACCCGAACCTCAAGGACCACATGCCCGACGACGGCCTGCTGGTCGATTTCATTCCGCAGATCGCGATCACGGCCGAACTGCAGCGCAAGCTGCTGGTCGACAACCCGACGCGGCTGTACTGGCCGGAGCTGAAGTAATGTCGCTCGAGAAGCCCTACAAGGACGTGCCCGGCACGACCATCTTCGACGCCGAGCAATCGCGCCTCGGCTACCACCTGAACCAGTTCTGCATGTCGCTCATGAAGGCCGCCAACCGCGAGCGCTTCAAGGCCGACGAGCGGGCCTACCTCGACGAGTGGCCGATGACCGAGGCGCAGAAGCAGGCCGTGCTGGCGCGCGACCTCAACCGCTGCATCGCGCTCGGCGGCAACATCTACTTCCTGGCCAAGATCGGCGCCACCGACGGCAAGAGCTTCCAGCAGATGGCCGGCAGCATGACCGGCATGACCGAAGAGGAATACCGCGACATGATGATCAAGGGCGGCCGCTCGGCCGAAGGCAACCGCTACGTCGGCGAAGACGGCGACGCGCAGGCACAGCATCAGCCGCAGGGCGCGGCCGGCCGCAAGGGACACTGACATGGCACGCATCACCGCATCCGTCTACACCTCGCACGTGCCTGCCATCGGCGCGGCGCTCGACCTCGGCAAGTCGAACGAGCCCTATTGGCAGCCGCTGTTCGCGGGCTACGACTTCTCCAAGCAATGGATGAAGGAGCACAAGCCCGACGTCATCTTCCTGGTCTACAACGACCATGCGACGGCCTTCAGCCTGGACATGATCCCGACCTTCGCGATCGGCACCGCCGACTCCTACCAGCCGGCCGACGAAGGCTGGGGCCCGCGCCCCGTGCCCACCGTCATGGGCCACGCGCCGCTCGCGGCGCACATCGCGCAGAGCGTGATCCAGCAGGACTTCGACCTCACCATCGTCAACAAGATGGACGTCGACCACGGCCTCACGGTGCCGCTGTCGCTGATGTGCGGCCAGCCCCCACAGTCCGATTTCCGCTGGCCGTGCCCCGTGATCCCGTTCGCGGTCAACGTGGTGCAGTACCCGGTGCCGAGCGGCCGCCGCTGCTTCATGCTGGGCCAGGCGATCCGCCGCGCGATCGAGTCCTACGACGAGGACCTCAACGTGCACATCTGGGGCACCGGCGGCATGAGCCACCAGCTGCAGGGCCCGCGCGCCGGCCTGATCAACGCCGAATGGGACAACAAGTTCCTCGACCGCCTGATCGCCGACCCCGACGGGCTCTCGAAGGTGCCGCACATCGACTACGTGCGCGAGGCCGGCTCCGAGGGCATCGAGCTCGTGATGTGGCTGATCGCCCGCGGCGCGATGGCCGACGTCGCCGGCGGCAAGCCGCCGAAGGTCGCGCACCGCTTCTTCCACGTCCCCGCGTCCAACACGGCCGTGGGCCACCTCATCCTGGAGAACCAATGACCAAGACCATCAAAGTCGCCCTCGCCGGTGCCGGCGCCTTCGGCATCAAGCACCTCGACGGCATCCGGAACATCGACGGCGTCGAAGTCGTCTCGCTGGTCAGCCGCGAGCTCGACAAGACGCGCGAAGTGGCGGCCAAGTACGGCATCGGCCACGTCACGACCGAGCTCGCCGATTCGCTGGCGCTGAAGGAAGTCGACGCCGTGATCCTCTGCACGCCGACGCAGATGCATGCCTCGCAGAGCATCGCCGCGCTGAAGGCCGGCAAGCACGTGCAGGTCGAGATCCCGCTGGCCGACTCGCTGAAGGACGCCGAAGCAGTCGTCGCCCTGCAGAAGGAGACCGGCCTGGTCGCGATGTGCGGCCACACGCGCCGCTTCAATCCCAGCCACCAGTGGGTGCACAAGAAGATCGTGGCCGGCGAGTTCAACATCCAGCAGATGGATGTGCAGACCTATTTCTTCCGCCGCACCAACATGAACGCGCTGGGCCAGCCGCGCAGCTGGACCGACCACCTGCTGTGGCACCACGCGGCCCACACGGTCGACCTGTTCGCCTACCAGGCCGGCAGCCCGATCGTGAAGGCCCATGCGGTGCAGGGCCCGATCCATCCGACGCTGGGCATCGCGATGGACATGTCGATCCAGCTGCAGGCCGCCAACGGCGCCATCTGCACGCTGTCGCTGTCCTTCAACAACGAAGGGCCGCTGGGCACCTTCTTCCGCTACATCGGCGACACCGGCACCTACATCGCGCGCTACGACGATCTCTTCAACGGCAAGGAAGAGGCGATCGACGTCTCGAAGGTCGACGTGTCGATGAACGGCATCGAGCTGCAGGACCGCGAGTTCTTCGCCGCCATCCGCGAGGGCCGCGAGCCGAATTCGAGCGTGGCGCAGGTGCTGCCCTGCTACCAGGTGCTGCAGAAGCTGGAACAGCAACTGCAGCGCTGAGCGACGCCATGAACGAGCGTCAACTCGGCCCCTTCTCGGTCAGCGCCATCGGCCTCGGCTGCATGAACCTGAGCCACGCCTACGGCCTGCCGCCGTCGGCGGAGCAGGGCGAGCGCCTGCTGCTGGCGGCGCTCGATGCCGGCGTGACCTTGTTCGACACGGCGGCGCTGTACGGCTTCGGCGCCAACGAGGAGCTGGTCGGGCGGGTGCTGAAGCCGCACCGCAGCGCCTTCACCTTGGCCAGCAAGGGCGGCATGGCCGGCGTGCGCGGCGACGACGGCACGGTGCGCCGGGTGATCGACGGCAAGCCCGCCACCTTGCGCCGCAACTGCGAGGACAGCCTGCGCCGGCTGCAGACCGAGGTCATCGATCTCTACTACCTGCACCGCTGGGACAAGTCGGTGCCGATCGAGGAGTCGGTCGGCGAGATGTCGCGGCTGGTCGAAGAAGGCAAGGTGCGGGCGCTGGGCCTGTCGGAGGTCTCGGCCGCCACGCTGCGCCGCGCGCATGCGGTGCACCGAATCGCCGCGGTGCAGAACGAGTATTCGCTCTGGAGCCGCAACACCGAGATCGCCGTGCTGCAGGCCTGCCGCGAGCTGGGCGCGGCGCTGGTGGCCTTCAGCCCGCTGGCGCGCGGCTTCCTGTGCGACGTGCTGCACGACGTGTCGACGCTCGACGCCAAGGACATCCGGCGCGCGATGCCGCGCTTCTCGCCCGAGAACTATGCGCGCAACCTCGAACTGCTGCCGGCCTACACCGCGCTGGCGAAAGAGGCCGGCTGCACGCCGGCGCAGCTGGCGCTGGCCTGGCTGCTGGCGCGCGGCGACGACATCATCCCGATTCCCGGGACGACCCGCCTCGACCACCTGCAGGAAGACCTGCAGGCCGAGCAGGTGCAACTGGCGCCCGAGCTGTTCGCGCGGGTCGATGCGCTGATCAACCAGCGCACCGTGAGCGGGGCGCGCTACGGCGTCCAGAGCAGCGCCGAGGTGGATACCGAAGTCTTCGAGGATTGACGGCGGCGGCCAGGCCGCAAGGAGTCATGCCATGTCGAGTTCATTCGTCAGGACCGAGATCGACGGACCCGTCTGCACGATCGTCCTGGATCGCCCCTCCGTGCGCAACGCGGTCGACGGCCCGATGGCGGCGGCGCTGCGGCGCGCCTTCGAGGACTTCGAGGCCGACGACGCGTTGCAGGCGGCGGTGCTGTGGGGAGCCGGCGGCCACTTCTGCGCCGGTGCCGACCTCCGTGCGCTGGCCGATCCCGCGCGCCGCCACGAACTCGATCCCGAGGGCGGCGGCAGCGGGCCGATGGGCCCGAGCCGCATGGCGCTGTCCAAGCCGCTGATCGCCGCGGTCAGCGGCTATGCCGTGGCGGGCGGGCTCGAACTCGCCCTGCTGGCCGACCTGCGGGTGATGGAGCGCGACGCCGTGTTCGGCGTCTTCTGCCGCCGCTGGGGCGTGCCGCTGATCGACGGCGGCACGGTGCGGCTGCCGCGCATCGTCGGCATGGGCCGCGCGCTCGACATGATCCTCACCGGTCGCCCGGTCGGCGCCGATGAAGCATCGGCGATGGGCCTTGCCAACCGCCTGGTTGAGCCCGGCAGCGCCCGCCAGGCGGCCGAGGCGCTGGCGCGCGAGATCGCGGCCTTCCCGCAGCGATGCATGCTGACCGATCGCGCATCCGCCTACGGCCAGTGGGACCTGCCATTGGCCCAGGCGCTGCGCGCCGAAGGCGCCCAGGGCGTGCCGGTGGCGCTCGCGGAAGCCGTGGCGGGGGCTGCGCGTTTCGTCGGCGGGGAGGGGCGCCATGGCAGCTTCACGAACTTGCCCGACGCGCCCGTTTGACGGTGCCGCGCTGCGCCGGAGTGCGGCGCTGCGCGGGCCGCGCTACCGGGCGGCGGCCGCGCGTGCCGAATAGTCGAACTGCGGGCCCGGCCCCGCCGCCAGGGGCGGACCCGGATCGTTGCCGCTCGGACCGCTCGGACCGAAAGGCGCCCGCACCGGCGCGCGCGAGAAGTTGTACAGCGGCCCGGGCCCCGGCACGACCGGGGGGCCGGAATCGGCGAATCGCCGCAACGACGACGCCTGCCCTCGGTCGTACAGGGGACCGGGACCGGGAGCGATCGGTGGGCCGGGATCCGGCGTGGCGCGGGCGATGGGGCTCTCGGCGGCGGCCGGTGGCAGCGCATCGCGCAGGTTCCTGCGTGACGAGGCGAGCGCCTTCCTGGCGGGGGCGATCGGCCGGGGCGCCGCCGCCAGCGGCGGGATCGGGCGCGCCACCTGCGGCTCGGCCGCCATGGCCGCGCTCTGCACGGTCGGAGTGATCCGAAGCGCGGCGGGCCGGGCCTCCTTCGCCTCGTCGGCCGACGCGCCTGCGGCCGACGCGCCTGCGGTCGACGGCACCGTGGCTGCCGGGAGGGCCCTGGGTTTCAGGGACTCCGGCATCATCAGGGCCAGGATCTGCTCTTTCAGCGGCGGCGCGCCGGGCTTGTGCGTGACATGGAAGCACCACGCCGCGAAGCCCAGGATCATGGCGAGACCGACGCAGCCGGCCTTCAGCCAGAAGGCGGCCGTTTCCACCGGGAGCACTGGAACGGCGGCGCCGGCGCGCGCGCCGACAGCACCGCGTGGCGTCGCGTCGGGGGCCGGGCGGATCGCCATGACGGCATCGAACGCGGCGGGCCCCGAGGGCGTGAAGCCGGGCAGTGGATGCGCGCAGCCCACGCAGTACTTCGCCTTCGGGCGATTGGCGCTTCCGCAGACATTGCAAACGACCGACATGGCCTCTTGCTCCCCTGGACGACAGACACAAGCGGCTACTTTGCACGACTGCGCGGCGCTGTATGTCGGACGAGTCCTACGGGCGGTGCTGCCGCCCCGGTTTGTTCGTTCCGACTAGAAACACCTCTTGACCGAGAAATATAGTTCTACTATTCTCGAATCATGGAATCGAAAGAAGTCGTTCAAGGATTGGCGGCCCTTGCTCACCCGTTGCGCCTCGAAGTGTTTCGGGCGTTGGTAGTGGCCGGGCAAAGCGGTCTCACGCCTGGCGTCATCCAGGAAGCATTGGGTGTCGCTCCCGCCACGCTCTCTTTTCATCTGAAGGAGCTGGCGAACTCAGGGCTGGTGACGCAAGAGCGCGCCAGTCGCCACCTCATCTATCGAGCCGCGTACGACAACATGAACGCGCTGCTCGGCTATCTCACCGAGAACTGCTGCCAAGGTGCCGCCTGCGCGGTAGAGACGGCCGGCGATGCCTGCAAGTGCTGACACCCTCATCCACAGGAGCTCCACATGAAGCGATTTCACGTCCACGCACACGTCACTGACCTGAAGGCGAGCGTTGCCTTCTACTCGAAGCTATTTGCCGCCGAGCCGGCCCGGGTTGAGGCCGACTACGCGAAGTGGATGCTTGAGGACCCTCGCATCAATTTCGCCATCTCCACGCGCGGCAACGGCGTTGGGGTGGACCATCTCGGCTTCCAAACAGACGATGCGGACGAACTCGCCGAGTTGAAGGCACGCGCCAAGGATGCTGACATGGCGCTTCTCGACCAAGGCGAGACAAGCTGCTGCTACGCACGCAGCGAGAAGCACTGGGTCACCGATCCGCAAGGCATTGCCTGGGAACAGTTCCACACGCTCGACGACATCCCGGTGTTTGGTGAAGGCACTCGGGAGTCCGAAACCCAGGCTTCTGCCTGCTGTGCTCCGACCACTCGCGGCGAGCCTGTCGGTGTTGCCGTCAAACCTGCCTCCCGTTGCTGTTGAAGGAAGTCATCTTGGCCGAGAAAACTTACAACGTGCTGTTCATCTGCACGGGAAACTCCGCGCGCTCCATCCTTGCCGAAGGGCTCATGAACGAGCTGGGCAAGGGGCGCTTCCACGCGTACTCCGCAGGCAGCCACCCCGACGGGAAGGTGAACCCGTTTGCCCTCGACACGCTCGAATCGTTCCGCATTCCGACGCAGGGGTTTCGCAGCAAGAACTGGGATGAGTTCGCCAAGCCCGATGCCCCGCAGATGGACTTCATCCTGACCGTCTGCGACAAGGCCGCGGGCGAGGTCTGCCCTGTCTGGCCGGGGCAGCCGATGACCGCGCACTGGGGCGTTGCGGACCCTGCGGCGTTCGAAGGCACGGACGACGCGAAGCGTCAGCAGTTCCGCGACGCAGGCATCACGCTCAAGCGGCGCATCGAACTCATGCTTGCCCTGCCCTTGGACCGCCTGGACGCCCTGGCCATCCACCGGGAAGTCAAGGACATCGGGACACGCTGAGCCATGACCATCAACGTACTCATCCTCTGCACCCACAACTCCGCGCGCAGCGTGCTGTCCGAGGGGATGCTCAACCACTGGGCCAAGCTTCTCGGGAAAGACGTGCGGGCGTTCAGCGCGGGCAGCGCCCCGAGCGGCCGCATCAATCCTCAGGCCCTCGTGGCGCTCCAGACCGCCGGGATAGACGTCCAGGGCTATCGAAGCAAAAGCTGGGACGAGTTCACCGGGGAATCTGCACCGGAAATGCACATCGTCATCACCGTGTGCGACAGCGCGGCGTCCGAGCAGTGCCCCTATTGGCCAGGCAGTCCGGTGAAGGTCCATTGGGGATACCCGGACCCTTCGAACGCGCCCGAAACCGAGAAGGCCACCGCGTTTGAACTCACGCGCCAAGCCATCGGGTACCGCATGTTGCAGCTCCTGGCGCTCCCCCTGGCTGACCTCAGCCACGCCGAACTGCAGGCCGCACTCACCCGCATTTCAAAGAACTAGTTTCCTGATGACCACATCCACCCTCGCCGCGGCGGCGCCCGCCAAGCCCACCATCGGTTTCTTCGAGCGCTACCTGACTGTGTGGGTGGCCCTGTGCATCGTCGTCGGCATTGCCCTGGGCCAGGTACTGCCGGGCTTCTCCAAGGCGGTCGCCAGCCTCGAAGTGGCCAAGGTCAACGTCCCGGTGGGCTTCCTCATCTGGGTGATGATCATTCCCATGCTGCTGAAGATTGACTTCGGTGCCCTCGACCAGGTCGCTTCACACTGGCGCGGCATCGGCGTCACGCTGTTCATCAACTGGGCGGTCAAGCCGTTCTCGATGGCCCTGCTGGGCTGGATCTTCATCCGCCACGTCTTCGCGCCCTACCTTCCTGCGGAACAACTCGACAGCTACGTGGCCGGGCTCATCCTGCTCGCCGCCGCACCATGCACGGCCATGGTTTTCGTGTGGAGCCAGCTCTGCAAGGGGGACCCGTACTTCACGCTGTCGCAGGTCGCCCTGAACGACGCCATCATGGTGGTCGCCTTCGCGCCCATCGTCGCACTGCTGCTCGGTCTTTCCTCCATCACCGTTCCATGGGACACGCTGCTCGTTTCGGTGGGCCTCTACATCGTGGTGCCAGTCATCATCTCGCAGCTTTGGCGCAAAGCGCTTCTGCGCCGCGGCGTAGGCCACTTCCAGGCCGTAGCCGCCAAGTTGGGCCCGCTGTCCATCTCGGCCCTGTTGCTGACCCTGGTCTTGCTGTTCGCATTCCAGGGAGAGGCCATCCTGGACCAGCCATTGGTCATCGCGCTGTTGGCCGTGCCCATCCTCATCCAGGTGGTTTTCAACTCAGGTCTTGCCTACCTGCTCAACCGCGAGCTCGGGGTGAAGCACTGCGTGGCCGGCCCCTCGGCGCTGATCGGCGCGAGCAACTTCTTCGAATTGGCCGTTGCCACGGCCATCAGCCTCTTCGGCTTCCAGTCCGGCGCAGCGCTGGCCACCGTGGTCGGCGTCCTCATCGAGGTGCCCGTGATGCTCGCGGTCGTCGCGGTCGTGAATCGTACCCAGGGCTGGTACGAAGCCGGGCAGCCTGCACCCTGAAACACAAAGATATGTCCGACGTCGGCCCCCTCAGATCTCTTGCTTCCTTCCCGGCACTCGATGCCGAACTGTTTGACCCGCCGACGCCCGAGCGTCTGCATGTGCACGAACCCTCGCGCCACAAGCCGCGCTTCCTGATGCTCTATGGCTCCTTGCGCGAACGCTCTTACAGCCGCCTGGTCAGCTTCGAGGCGGCCCGGCTTCTGGAGGCCATGGGCGGTGAGGTCAGGATTTTCGACCCGGCCGGCTTGCCCCTGTCGGACAGCGAGCCAGACAGTCACCCCAAGGTCCAGGAGCTGCGCGAGCTCGCCCGGTGGGCCGAGGGAATGGTCTGGACGTCGCCGGAGCGGCACGGCGCGATGACCGGCATCATGAAGGCACAGATCGACTGGATTCCATTGGCCCTGGGCGCAGTGCGCCCCACGCAGGGCAAGACGCTGGCCGTGATGCAGGTCTCGGGGGGCTCGCAATCCTTCAACGCGGTGAATCAGATGCGCGTGCTTGGGCGCTGGATGCGCATGGTGACCATCCCCAACCAGTCGTCTGTCGCCAAGGCCTTCCTGGAATTCGACGAGGCTGGCCGGATGAAGCCGTCGAGCTACTACGACCGAATCGTGGACGTGATGGAAGAGCTTTTCAAGTTCACGCTGTTGACTCGCGATGTCAGCGGTTATCTGGTCGATCGCTACAGCGAGCGCAAAGAGAGTGCGGTGGCGCTTTCTTCTCGTGTCAACCAGCGGTCGATCTGAGGCTCAGGGGGAGTCTGCTTGGCGGGCGCGCTGAAGATTCGGGCTATTGATCGGACTTTGCCTGCCCTCGATGGCGTGCGTCCGAGCCAACAGCGCTGGCATACTGCGGGGGTCGCGTCGGCAACGGCGTGATCGGGTTTGGAAGCCCGAAATTCAATCTCTCGGCTGAAGCCGCATTTGCCTCTACGGCATGCGGCTTCTTCGTTCGTGCCTTCATTTTTGGCGGCTCGAACGGGAGGACGAAAGTCCTGCCGGTTTCTTGCGAGAGATTGCCCGGTCTTCCAACCTGTTCGAGCTGCCGCCCTCGTTTGGAAGCGAGTGCGGCAGTTTTAGCAAACTGCAATCTCTAGGGAGACCCAAAATGGCCAAGACCGTTCGCACGGCGGGGACGACATCCGCCAAGTCAAGAACCACCAAGCGCAAGGTTGCTGGTGAAGCACCGGCAACAAAGTCCGAGACCAAGAAGCAAGCCAAGAAGAAGGCCGTCAGCTCGGCGGCGCTGCTCGTCGAGGACGAGTTCAACAACTTGCGCTGGGCGCATCGCGCCTACGACTGCGTACAGAATTTCCTGGCGCCGCTCAACACGCGGAACGTCGAGGAGTTTCTTGTCGAGCCCCGTGGATTGACGGCCCTGATGGAGCTGATCAATGCAGAGATGGGACGGCGCATCCAGACGGTAGAGAAGGCGATTCACGCGGCGCGGAAGGTGATGCACTGACGTGTGGTGAGGGCTTGGGCGCTTGTCGCGGCCGCCTCGGCCGCATCAAGTCGTCCAGCCCGTTCGAGCCGCCGCCTCTGTTTGATCGCGGATGCGGCGGGTGAGGCAAGTTGCATTCACTGGGAGGCCGAAAAAATGGCTAAGTCTGCTCGCGCGCTCGCGCATTCCTCAAGAGTTTCAAAGTCCGTCAAGCCCGCAACAGTCGCTGCGAAGCGGCGTCGCGTGCCAGTCGCCAAGAAGGCGGCGCCAACGGCGCCACAGGCTTCAGATCCGAATCAGTCGGCACTCACGCATTTCTCGGAGGTCGAGGATGCGTTCTTCAATCTGGCTGATTCGCACCGGGCGTACGAATGCCTGCAGAGCTTTCGGTCGCCTCGCTTTCCTCCGTTAGACGGGGTCGAGGAGTTTCACATCGAGCCGGATGAACTGCGGGGGCTGGTGACTGTGCTCAATGCGGATATGCAGCGGCAGTTGCAGGCGTTGAGGGGGATGATCATGGGGATGCGGGAGAGGATGAAGGCGAGTCGATAGATCGGTCGCGAAGTGGGCGGGGCCGCGGGGAGGGCGGCTGCGATTCGCTGGTGAAGACTGCGGTCCTTCAGCCCTACCTGGACGAGTGACGCGTTTGCTTCGGGGCCAGAGGCCCAAGCCGGCGACCGGCTACAGTCGGCCACTTCCGGTCGTTCAAGAATCAACAAGATCGCACGGCCAACGACCGGTCTCAAGGCCACTGCAGTACGTAGCTCGAAGTCCGTGCACAGTGACGAAATCTCGAAAGCGGTCGCACAGGGACTCCCGATGCCTGCTGGCATCAAGAGCTGATCGAATGTCCGCTGCACAAGCGATCGAAGTGACGCTCCCGACCATATGTGGATAGTCCATGTCAGTTGGCGCGATGTGTACGAGTTATCCACGGCGGTGCCCGCTGCACCCAATCAGGCAAGGGCGGGTGCCGCGGCGAGTACAAACCCTAAGCGCGCTTGCGCTACGTCGCACATCACCGGAAACTCATCGCGAGGGTGAGCGTGGCTGCACCTTCTGGAGGCACGGCGTTATCAGCCTGCCGAATTGGCGAAGCCATTCTTGCCACTGCAGGCCTATCATTTCGATGAATGAAGCCCACCCGCGCCGCCCGGCAGTCGGGCTTCTTGGAGAATGAACATGAGCAGCAACACCACCGGCAGCGCGGTCGGCAGCATCACGGGGCTCTGGCGCTTTCCTGTCAAGTCGATGCAGGGCGAGCGATTGGAGGAGGTCGAATTAGCGGCCCACGGCGTGCTCGGCGACCGGGCCTATGCGCTGATCGACATCGATACCGGCAGGGTGGTCAGCRCCAAGAGCGTCAAGCTGTTCCCGGACATCCTGGCCTGCCGGGCAACGTTCGTCTCGCCGCCTCGGGCAGGCGACGCGATGCCGCCGGTCAGCATCACGTTGCCCGACGGTACGACAGTGCGAAGCGATGCGCCCGACGCCGACCGGCAACTCTCTGCCCATTTCAAGCGCAACGTAGAACTGTCGCGTGCGGCGCCCGAGGACTTCACGATCGACCAGTACCACCCGGACGTGGAGGGGGCGGATCCAGGCGGCAATCGCGACAAGGTCGTGCCGCAGCCGCTGGGCTCGGCCCTCTTCGCCGC
The DNA here is from genome assembly GCF_056405295.1 of Variovorax sp. P1_H2. Classification (NCBI taxonomy): domain Bacteria; kingdom Pseudomonadati; phylum Pseudomonadota; class Betaproteobacteria; order Burkholderiales; family Comamonadaceae; genus Variovorax; species Variovorax sp. P1_H2. The sequence goes on from NZ_JBFUCJ010000052.1 coordinate 40,644, forward strand.
GATCGGCCAGGCATCCCCGGTGCCGCGGGGTGCCTTTCTGGACGTGTTTCCAATATCGGTGCTGACCACTGGCACTCTGGACCGGCTGAACGAACTGCAACCGCAGAGCCGCTTCGACGAACGACGCTTTCGAATGAACGTGATCATCGAGACAGAGCGGTCCGGCTTCGTCGAGAACGACTGGGTGGGCAGCGAACTGGCCGTGGGCGAGGCTGCGAGGCTGGGCGTGACCTGGCCCGATCCGCGCTGCGTGATGACGACGCTCGCGCAGGAAGATCTGCCCAAGGACACGGACGTGCTGCGGGCGCTGGTGCAGCATAACAAGCAGCAGGTCAGCACCCTGGCCGAATTTCCTTGCGCCGGCGTCTACGCGGTGGTGACCGCGCCCGGTAGGCTGCGTGTCGGCGACCGCGTCGAACTGCGCTGACGCCCATCCGCCGGTCTTCTCAACGGGCACGGCCTACCAGCTCGCCCTCGCGTCGTGGGCAGTGACCGATATTGAGGTCGGTTGGTGGCGTCCCGTCAACGACCTTGTATGTCCGGAATTGGCCGGAAGTCTGAGTCCAGCCGGCAACACCGACCGACCGCTGCATTGCAGACGATCACCCGCCACACGCCCAATGCCCGGAATGGGCCTGGCCCATTCCCGTCACTCGACCTTCCCGATACCGGTAGCTCGAACTTCGACATGAGGCGCGCTATGCCGAAGATCCCGTTCCGCCGCTTGGCGCCCAGCCTATTGCATGACTGCCGGATTCGCTGTGGATTGTCGAGTCGTCGAGGTCGTGTCGAATTCGAAAGCTTTGACTTCGGTTCCAGCGAGTCCCCCGGGCAGCATTGCCTCGACACGAGTTCCCTTCCCTGGGGCCGAAGTCACCGACAATCGGCCGCCGCAGGCCTCAACGCGATGCTGAATCCCCCTCAGTCCGTGGCGAGTGTCAGACACATGCTCGACATCGAACCCCATGCCGTTGTCGCGCACGACGACCATCACGTCCCGTTGGCGGTTCGCCAGAACGATCTGTGCCTTGGTGGCGCCCGCGTACTTGGCGACATTGGTGAGGCACTCTTGAACGAGCCGGTACACGGCGAGTTGGGCCCATTCGTCGAGCATCACCGCTTCGAGATCACTCCTAATCTCGATCCCGGAGGTCAAGCCAAAATCGCGCGCCAGGCTTTCCAGAGAGGCTACCAGTCCCAAGTGAGCGAGCGTCGAAGGACATAGCCCTTCGACGATCCTGTTTTTCAGCGCAATGCCTCCATTGAGGATTTCGACCAGGTGCCCAAGGCGTCGCACGATTTCTGGAGACACAGAGCCCAATTTCACTTTTAGGCAGGCCACATCAAGCTTGGCTGCTATCAGCAGTGCACCGAGTTCATCATGAAGTTCGCGGGCGAGGTGCGCACGTTCCTGCTCCCTAGCCCGCTGCAGATAGGTCGCGAGGTCTTCCAAGCGCGGCTCGCGCGTTTGGATCGAATTCAGGTCAGGTGGCATGGGGCCTCCTCTTCGCCGATTCGGGGCGTTCCAATTTTATCAACGTCTCAGCGCAAAGTCGGCCAACTGACCGGCTACAGGTTGGATCGATCTGTCATAGCCGTCCCAGTAATACCAACACGAGGACGATGAGCAAGACGAGACCCAAACCGCCAACGGGTGCATAACCCCAGCTTCTGCTGTGCGGCCAGGTGGGTATGACGCCGATCAGCATCAGGATCAGAACGATCAAAAGAATGGTGCCTAGACTCATGGTGCTTCTCCTTGAAATTGCAGGAAAGTGAAGTTCCGTGACACGTCCGGGTAGCGCGTTTGGGCTTCCTTGAGGCAGCCTTGGCGTCCCTTTGTCGTCGGCCTTCGACATGGTCACGGCAAGCGCACCGGCGCTCAGCGATGGACAAGATGCAGCTGCGAGCGCAGCCAGAATTTCTCACGATCTTTCCTCACTGCCAGCTCCTCGGATCCGAGAGGGTCGCGAAACGGCCAGCAAGGCCACGGTATCCCCGTGCGTTGCGTGGGTCTGTACGCTACCGAACAAAACTTTGATTCGTTGGTGCTTTAGGCTACCAGGCGTGCCAGGGCCCCTTGGTAGCATGGCGAGATTCGGCTCAGCGTGCGAAAGTCGGGTTGCACTATCGGTGGACGAGAACCCGATGTGCTGCGCAGGAACCAGCGATGCCTTGAACTTGCCGTCCTCGCTTATTGCCCAGTTGCTGCGTCAACGGCCTAGGTCGCGACGCGCTTCGGAAGGAGCCTGTTGTATTCCTTCATGACCACCGCGTAGCACTCGCAGGAGCGCTGTTCGAGCCCTGGCCGGTTCAGCACGGTAATGTGACCGCGCGCGTAGTTGATCAGGCCGGCCCTTTGGAGCTTGAGGGCGCCTTCGGTCACGCCTTCGCGACGCACGCCGAGCATGTTGGCGATCAGCTCCTGTGTCATCACCAGTTCGTTGCCTTGCAGCCGGTCCAGGCTCAGAAGCAGCCAACGGCACAGCTGCTGATCGAGCGAATGGTGCCGGTTGCAGACCGCCGTTTGCGCCATCTGTGTGATCAGCGCCTGGGTGTATCGCAGGAGCAGGTGCAGGACCGGTCCAGCCCGGTTGAACTCCTCCTTGAGCACCTGAGACTTGAGCCGGAAGCCGTGACCGGCGCTTTGAACGACCGCTCGACTGGGGGTGGACTCGCCGCCCATGAAGAGCGAGATACCCACAATGCCTTCATTGCCGACGACGGCGATTTCCGCGGACGCGCCGTCTTCCATCACGTACAGCAGGGAGACGATGGCGGTGGTCGGAAAGAAGACGTGGCTTAACGTGCTGCCAGACTCATACAGCACCTGCCCCAGCGGCATCTCGACCGCTTCCAGCTGCGTGAGCCAGCGCTGCCACTCGGCTTCGGGCAGGGCAGCAAGGAGGCGATTCGACCTGGGGTCTGAAAGCACGGCCATTTCCACGTCCGTTTACGGCGGCCCGCCCAGTCTACCGTTTGATCCATATCAAATCAAAAGCCAACCTATGTTCGGTAATGCACAGACGGCAGCTTGAGCGATCGCAACACTGGGTTGATCTAGGCGCTTCGCCCTTGATAGACAAGGGGACACGTCGGTGTGCCGGAGTCCCTGTCAAGGGGAACCAACGATGAGTGGGCTTCAAAGTGCTTGGTGTGAGGCCCTGCTCCGGCCGATCGGGGCGGTTGGCAGATCAAAGTTCGCAGGAGATTCAAAATGACTATTCGCACCACCATTTCCGCCACGCTCACAGCCGTGGCGTTGCTTGCCATGTCGGGCTGTGCTGTCACCAGGGGGCAGGAGTCCACCGGGGCTTATATTGACGATGCAGGTATCACCACGACGGTCAAGGGCCGATTTGTTGAGAACAAGCTCGTCGACGCATCCAGCATCTCGGTCGAAACGCTCAACGGGACGGTCATGCTCGCTGGATTCGCCAAGAACGCCGCCGAGAAGTCCACGGCGGAAAGCATTGCGCGCAGTGTGAAAGG